>JBKHFQ010000070.1:0-6542 GCA_046540135.1 Halobacteriales archaeon | reverse complement strand
GAGACGTCGGTACTCTCCGAAGACGGTGAGTGCGCGTTTCTCGTACGCCTGTACGATTTCGACCGACTGCCACAGAGCGACGAGTATCAACGCGAGACCGATGACCACGACGCTGTTCGGTATGAACGGCACCACCTGTAAGGCGTGTGCTAACATGCCGCGACGTTAGGACGCCGGCGTTATCTATCTGCCGGTGAACCGTCGTCGTCCACGTCGTGGGAACTACCGACCTCCTGCACAGGTTCGACCTTCAGGACGTTCCCTCCGCCGGGGTCGACGACGCGGACGCGCGCTCCCTCAGGTATCTCGTCGCCCGTCGCCGACCTTGCAACGAACAGAGGGTCGAACCCGCCGGAATCGAGCTTTACTTCGCCTTCCTCCGAGGTGACGGTGCGTTTGACGATACCCGTCTTCCCCCTGAGCGAGTCCGCTCCGGATGTCTGTTCGCCGCGCTCCCCGTAGAAGTCGAAGTACTTGAAGCCCGCGAAAGCCGCGGTTCCGTAGACGCCCGTCAGGACGGTGAGCGGTAGTATGTCGTTGAAACCGAAGACCTGCCCTGTAACGCCCGCACCCATCAGTCCGGTTCCGAGAACCATCAGCGTCCCTCCGGGCACGAGAGCCTCGCCGAGGAGGAGAACCAAGCCGACGACGGCGAAGATTAGCGATAGCTCGGGTTCGGATAGAAGCGCACCGGTTATCTCGGACATTACCGGAGGTTGTCAGGAGACGACAAAAAGCTTGTCCGAGTCCGCACGTCAGTCCCTAAGACCCGCATCGTCATCAACGACGACATCGGCGGGACACGGTAGCTTGGTGTAGGCGCGACGGAGCGAGTCCTTTGCGACCTCGAACTCCTCCTTGTTCGCTGTAACGCGTGCCGTGAAGATTTTCTGTCCGTTGTCGACGCGCGCCGCGGTTCCGACGGGCTTGCCGAACGACTGACGCATACCGTCGGAGACGCGGTCGGCACCCGCACCCGTCGCCTGCTTGTTCTCGCGTATGACGTGATGGGGGTGGACGCGGAGCTTCATCTTGTAGTTCTCCTCACCGACCTCCTTTATCATGTTGCTGTTCGCGGCGACGCGCGCGGATTCGAGAGCCGAGTGGCGTATCTGACACTCCTCCGCCGCCTTGAGCGACACCACGGCGGGGTACTCGTCAACGTCCGCGCCTAGGTCACCCATGTCGAACTGCGTTATCTTCGAACCCGGTACACCGCTTATGTACTCGCGCCGGGTGTACGCCTTCTCGTCGACATCCCGGTACATGCTACCCGGTTTTCTTCCCATGGTTGTCCGTCATTGACCGTTCGCGGACATAAGCCTGACGTTACGTGTCCGCCTGCCCGTCAAGGCTTTCGACCCACGGGTCGCCGCGGAACTCGTACAGAAGCAGACCGAGTGTGAGACGTAAAAGAACGGGGACTACAACCGCCATGAAGACGGCGAAGCCGAGGTGAAACTCGACGCCGCGTGCGAAAAGGGATACTGAGAGAACGACCGCAAGGGCGTTGAGAGCCTGTCCCGTTCTCTCGTGAGTTTCCAACGAGGTATCCCGTAACATCGGACGGGACAGTATACAGAGCGCACGAATTTAAGGGTTTGCCCGTAAAGCGCGCTTTACGTTTCGTCGGGGTACCACGCGAGCGGATGGTCGAGTTCGAGACGGACGCGGACCTCGTCTCCGACCTCGAAGCTTTCGGTGTGGTTGTGCATGCAGTGTACGGTGTCGCCGCCTTCGATTTCGACGCGGTACGTGAACGACGGACCGTCGTACCTTCTGTGGACGATACGTCCGTCGCCGTCGCCTTCGGGAGGAAGCGCCGTCGCATCGTCGGGACGGACGAGAACGTCGACGTTCGCGCCCTCGTACTCCGCCGTGAGACCTTCGACGTGCGCCATGCCGACCGTGCCGAGCGGCGTCTCGACCCCCTCATCGGTCACGGTTCCCGACATGAAGCTCGCGTGTCCGAGGAAGTCGGCGACGAAACGCGATTCGGGCGTCTGGAAGACCTCCTCAGGGTCGCCGACCTGTTCGAGGCGTCCGTCGTTCATGACGCCCACGCGGTCGCTGATGGACAACGCCTCCTCTTGGTCGTGTGTCACCGAGACGGTCGTGACGCCCGCCTCCTTCGTGATACGGCGCACCTCCTCGCGCATACGTACGCGTAGACCGATGTCGAGGTTCGAGAAAGGTTCGTCAAGGAGGAGAACGTCGGGTTCGGGGGCGAGCGAACGCGCGAGCGCGACGCGCTGACGCTGTCCGCCCGAAAGCTGGTCGGGCTTCTTGTCGCGGTGCTCGTCTAGACCGACAAGTTCGAGCATGTCGTCGACACGTCCGTTGTCCTCGTCTTCGAGACCGAAGGCTATGTTCTCCTCAACCGTCATATGGGGGAAGAGCGCGAACTCCTGGAAGACGAGACCGACGTCGCGGTTCTCAGGCTTTACCGTACGACCGTTCCCCGCGACCGACGACCCCGCGATACGGACCTCGCCGCCGTCGGGGGTTTCGAGTCCGGCGACCAGACGGAGCGTCGTCGTCTTTCCACACCCGCTCGGTCCGAGAAGGGTTAGGAACTCGCCGTCGCGTACGTCTATCGACAGGTCTTCGACCGCGGGCTCGTCGCCGAACTTCTTTGTCACACCGTCGAGTTCGAGAACGTTCTTCTGCGTCGCGGTCGTACTCATTGTTGGATATTCTTAGGTACCCCTAATGTACCTTGTCATCTCGTCGGGCGCGTCCGATGCTCTTACACCGAACCGTCGCGTAACCCGTCTATGAAGGTCGCCGCAAAGGTTATGAACGGTGAGACCCATGAGGTCGAACTCCCTGACGGCGCAACCTACGCACGTCTACTTGACGAGATAGGGGAGAACCCCGAAGCCGCCGTCGTCGTCGTTGACGGACGCCCCGTGCCGGAGGATGCGACCGTTGACGCGGAGACGGACGAGGTTGAGGTCATGCGTACGGTTTCGGGCGGATCGACGGTATGAGGACCGAGTGGCGCGCGCTCTTCGTACTACTCGCAGTCTGCCTGATAGCTACCGTCGCCGTCGACGCCGTCGGGGCGACCGAAAACCGCCTCCGTGTCGATGGCGAAACCGTTGAGGCGGAGGTTACGTTTGAACTCACCTCCCAAGAACCCATCAACTACTGGGGGGTCAGCCTCGGACTCCCGGACGAGGGGCGTGTCGAGTCCGTCCGCGACGGTCTCGGTGAGATAGAAGACTACGAGACGGACGACGGGTCGTTGGAGTTTAGGACGAACACGGGCGTAGCACGCGAAACGGAGACGGTCACGGTTGAGTACGTCGTTGAGAACGCAACCGTCGAGAGCTATGCCGACGGACGTCTCCGCGTCTTAGAGGTGAGTTTCGTCGGCTTCGACAGCGGAACCGACGGAGCGACGAGCGCGAGAATCACCGCCGAGGACACGGTCCTCTCGGCGTCCCCGACCGACGGCTTCGAGGTCGATGTCACCGAACGGGGTGCCCTCTACGACGGCGAGGGTTCGGCGACCGTCCGCGTCGTTGTCGGTGGTGAGAGCGACGCACCCTACGATAGATACGCCGTCTTTGGCGACGCCGACCTGTCCGAGGCGGACGACCTGTACCGCGTCGTACCCGCAACGTTCGGCTTCGAACCGACGGCGTACAAGCATCCCGTCGTAGTCCTGAACGACACGAGGTACGACCGCATCGCCGAGGACTGGAGCGAGGCACAGCACCGTTCTGGCGGAGTTATCCTGTTACGCGGGTCGGCGTCCGACCATACCGGCGCAGTCCTTCACGAGACGGCGCACGCGTACAACGCCGAGGCGCTTGCGTGGAGCGACGAAACCGTGGGATGGTTCGAGGAAGGGACGGCGACGTACGTCGAGTTCCTCGCAGACCGACGCCGCGGCGAGACGCGCAGAGCGCTCTTTACAGGCGACCGTGTACGTGACGGCGAGCGCGTCGGTCCGCGCGGTTCGGTCGACGACCTCCTCGACTACTACGACGGCGACGGATTCATGCGCACATGGAACACCGCCGACGGCGACCGTAACAGGCGGTTCGGGTACGCGTTCTCGGAACTCGTGGTCCGGTCCTACGTCAAGGAGAACGGCGCGACCGCTCTCCGTGAGACGTATGACGAACTTCTGAGCACCGACGCGAGGTCAACGACCGCCGAGGAAACGACCCGGCGGATACTCGAATCCATGGATGCCGGCGAGGAGGTCCTTCGTCCGTGCGAAAGGGGTTCGCGCAACCGCACCATCGACTGTCTCCGACGCGTCAACAGGATGGACGCCACCGTACCTGCGTATGACGGTCAGGCGCGCGATAGTTACCGGTTCGACCCGTCGGCTCTCCCGCAGGACGGAGAAAATGGAGACGACTCAGGGGACGGGGGAGCAGACGACGGGGATGGCGAGGATGAGAGCGCCAACGGCGGTACGGATGACGGTGGCGGTATACTCTCCTTCCTCCGGGAACTGTTTGCGGGTATAGCTGAGTTCTTCCGTGGTCTGTTCGCATCGGTCACGCCGGTCTGTTAGACGTTCTCCTTCAGGGGGTAAGCCGTCTCGATGTAACGTCTCGCGGCTTCCGCAACGGTACCGTCGAACGACCAGAAACCTCGGTAGCTACCCGATTCCTGTTCCTCGGATATGAGCGTCGCAGTATCGTCGCCCCCATCGTAAACGAGGAACCACGTCCGGGCTATCTCCTCGCCGTCTTCGGGGTGAACCGTGATACCTTCGTTGATAGCTCCTACGTCGTCTATGTCGGGGACACCGTACAGATGTACGTCTACACCGGCATCGACTATCTCGGAGTAGACGCGTCGCGTCCCGTGTTTATCGTAGAATCTCGACAGCGTCTGGAAGCCCACGTGCAGGACCCCGGTGCCGGACCGCAACGCCCTGAGTTCGATATGCCTGCTCGTACGTATCAGGAAACGTTTCCAGACCCTTCTGGCGGCGAACGCCGAACTGTCGACGTGCGCTAAAAGAACCTGTCCGAGCTGGCGGTCGGGGGTCCCGGTCTCTACGTCGAGGGTCTCGATGTCGACGGCTGTTCCGAGAGCCGCTATATGCGCGGCGGCAAGGAACTCATCTCCCTTATGCAGGACCGCAAAGTCGACCGGACCGAAGTCGACCTCCGCGGTTACGACATCGACGCCGAACGTGTCGAAGTAGTCCTTGACGCTGTCGAGGTCCATTCCGTCTGTCTGGTTGAAGATGGTCAGGGTCTGACGGCTGTTCAGGACCGTCTCCGCGAGTTCGTGCAACGAACTCAGGTCGTCGGGGACGGATACTCCGACGTTGCTACTTTCCCTGTCACCTCCCCCCTCGCCGCCGTTGACGACCTCGGTGCTTTCTGACGCCGGAACGGCTTCTCCGACGGTCCACAACGTCTTCCAGTCGCGTGACATGCCCGGAACCCTCTCCGAACGGTACTCCACGGTTCCGCCCTCGGACCTGAACTCGATGTCTCCGTCGAATATTCCGAGTATCTGTTCTTTCTCGTTCTCCTCGGGAACACCGGTGTCGAGGAGGGCGACGACGAGGGCACCGCGCGAGGTGCAGTCCCCGACTGTCTTTCTCATGAACTTGTAGACAGTCTTTCCGTCGCGGTACATGAGAGCCGTGGAGACAGAGTCGTACATCACACGCACCCGGTCGTACTCCTCGGCGAGTTCGTCGAACATCTTACCGATACGTATGCCAACCCCCGTTAGGTCCGCGGGCGAGTCTATGTCGGCGACCCGGAAGTCACCGTCGAGCGACACGGTGTTGACGGATGCGTTCACGATGCCGACACGGGACGCAAGCGAGGAAGCCGAAAGACCCGAGTTCTCCGCGAGCGCTGAGACGACATCGTCCGGACTGTTGTCGAAACAGACCACGAGCGCAGCCTCGCCGTCTTCGAATCCGTGTGCGACGGTCCGGAAAGCCGCCTCCTGCTTACCCGACAACGCCGGACCGTGGAAAAGGACCGAGGTACCCGGTGGTAGACCGTCTTGGACACCGAAGTCGCCGGGTAGTGGGTACTCCATGTCACCTAAACGGTCGCTACGGATAAGTATCTTGAGTAATTCTTGCCCGCTGAACGGCGTGAACTAACCCCCGAACCGCTCTCGGAACCACAGGGACCACGATAGATGTTTACCATTCTTTTTCATGGTCGACATCTCAGAAAGTATATATCTCTCCGGGCGAAACAGTCTATAAGATGATAGAAAAGAAGTCCAACAGCCGTGACAAGGAGAAGTACCTTGAGATGTACGTTGACGACCAAGGCAGACTCCGGGATGAGGATGAGGAAGACGACGAGATAGAGGTAAGGATAGTCGACTGAGTCGACCTAGGGCGCTTCGTAGACGAAGCCGCGTGCCGGGTTGCTTAAGCTCATTAATCCTCTTTCACGTTGATTTACGTGGTACCGCAATAACGCCTGACTGATGCCGCGGGTGCGTCAAACTGCGCAAGAACTCAAGCGAGAGCCAAGGGCCGGATTTGAACCGGCGATGGGCGGCTCTGCAGGCCGCTGCATTAG
>JBKHFQ010000069.1:0-6575 GCA_046540135.1 Halobacteriales archaeon | reverse complement strand
CGGAAGACGATGATAGGCAGGATAAGGACGAGAACACGACCAACGAAACCGACGACAACGGCGATGACGACGAAGATGACGATGACGACGGTCAGGGCATGCCCGGCTTCACCGCCGTTGCGGCGCTACTCGCCGCGCTCGTCGTACTCGTAACCCGTAACGAGTAGACATACAACAGTCCATACCACAACCTCAAAGACGGTTCCGCGACAGTTCGACGCGTGAAGGAAGCCACGCGGTACCGTCTCATCTACCTCGCCTACTTCGCATCTCTGAGCGGATTCGGCACGTTCCGCAACATATTCCTCGAAGACATAGGTGTGACGGGGTTCGAGATGGGGGTCATAGGAGCGACCATCACAGTTGCGGCGACGGCGGCACAGCCTTTCTGGGGATTCGTAACCGACTGGAAGGGCGCACAGCGCGAGGTGCTCATCGTTGCCGCGACGGTGACCGGCGTCGCGGTCCTCGCATACCCTGCCGGACCGCTGTTCGACCGCACGTTCCTCGTCGTCCTCGCCGGAACGGTCGTCTACGCTGTCTTCTACGCCCCTATCTCGCCCATCACCGACTCTCTCGTCCTGTCGACGGGCGTCGCGTACGGACGGACACGCGCCTTCGGTAGCATCGCCTTCGGTCTCGGAAGCCTCGGGTACGGCTTTCTAATCGCCGAACTCGGAAGCGCCGTAATCTTCTACGTCTACTCGCTCGGCATGGCGGCGCTCGTCGTCGCGGCTTGGGGCGTCTCGTCGCGCGAGGCAAACTCCGTCGGTGTCGTTGGACGCGACGCCGTCCGTCTCGTGACCGACCGCGACTTCGCCCTCCTACTCGCATCCGCGTCGCTCGTCGGCGTCACCCTCCTGTCAGGGAACGACTTCTTCTCGGTCTACGTCCGCGAGATAGGCGGTAGCGACACGACGACGGGGGTCGCGTGGTTCGTACTCACGGTCGTCGAGGCGGCGGCTTTTGTCTACCTGTTCCGCCTCACCACGCGGTACAGGTACCTTCTCGCTCTCGGCGGCTTCACCTACGCCGCCAAGTACGCCGTCTACTACCTCGTCGAATCGCCCGCCATCGTCGTCGTCTCGCACCTCGCCACCGGTGTCTCGTTCGCGGCGTTCTACCTCGCCGCCGTATCGCTCGCCGACTCGCTCGCCCCCGACTCCCTGTCTTCGACCGCACAGACGCTCGTCTGGAGCGCAACCTTCGGCGTCGGCGCGGGCGCGGGACAGCTTATCGCCGGAAGCCTCGTCGAGTCAGTCGGCGTGGCGTCGATGTACGGCTTCCTCGCAGTGGTCGCGGCGGCAGGAGGCGTCGTCGCGCTCCTCATACGCAACAAACACGGCGACGGAGGACCGAGAGACGACGGCGCGACGTTACGCTCGCGTTAGTCAGAGGAAGTGTCCGAGGTCTCGCTTTTTCTTGACGAGCGTCTCGACGAACGCAAGGAAGAAAAGAGCCGCAAGCGCCGAGAACCCGACGGTACCGATATCGCTCCCGGACACGTACCGCTCCCCCGCGAGCGTAGCGAAGGCGATTGTACCGGCGACCTCGACTCGCATTTCGACCCTGAGCTGTATCTCCTCGGTAGTCTTCTGTACCTCGTCGGTAAGGTGACGCACCTGACTCTCCAAGCTTTCGACGCGCCCCACGAGTTCCTCTGCGTCCTGAACTATACCCGGTGCGCTGTCGACGACCTCCTCTATCTCCTGTAGGTCGGCTACGAGCTTCCTCACACTCTCGACGTTCTTCTTGGCGTCCGAAAGCATACGTCTGATACACGATCCGAACTGATGAGTGACGTGGTATCGAACGGGAAGCTAAAACGGTAGCCGGTCGGCTATACCGGGGTAGTCGACGGTAATCTCGATGTCGACGGTAATAGGCTCGTCAAGTCTGTCGTTCACGTCCATACCCACCATCTCGCTCGGAACGTCGGTATGGTCAACCACGAACTCGTACTCGTCCTCCGGCATACTCTCCGTATGGCTCACCCGACTGTCGTCCACACCTGACCGCGACAGACCTTCCTCTGTTTCGAGAGACGACCGCGACCTTCCCTGTATAGTCCGCCTGTACCTTTCGAACTCATCCGGTGCGAAGACGAATACGTTGAACCTATCCCTCGGTTCACCCGTCACCGTGTAACTTATCTCAGGTTCAGCAGGTCCGGCGTCTTGGATATCGAGATGGTAGCTGTAGTAGTCGCCGGAGTCTATACGAACTCCGCTCTCCTCGAACTCGACGGGTCTTCTGGAGACACAGCCCGACGCCCCGACAGCGGCTGTCGTACCGAGGAGCTTTAACAGGGTTCTCCTGTTTATGTCAGTCCTCTTATGTTTCATACCTTTTCGGGAGTTCAGGTTTAAAAATCTTCGACCGGACATCCGTTCCACGTTCTACGACCGCTCCGGCATCGCTAGGTCGGGGATAACGAAAAAATGCCTCTCAGGAGTGAACCCGGATATACGGCTCCTCGTCGAGGAACTCCACGATTCTCGTCGCCCCTAGGGGACCGGTGGGCGACTTCCTCAGCTTGACGTACTGTAGACCTTTCTCGTCTATCCACGTACGTAAGACCTGCCAAGCACCGTTCTTGTAGAACTCGGCGACGCCCTCGTCGATGGTTTTCGGGTTGAAGATGTACAGGGACGTGTCTTCGTCCTCGAAGAAGTTTTCTTCTGCCCAGAACCTCGCCTTCCGTAATTCGTCGTTCGACATGGTCGGGAGCATCGCCTCGACGCTCATCAGGCTGAAGACAGGTCTGTCGCCGGTTCTGTCCCTTATCGTCTTGTATATCTCCCGTATGCTCTTCTCTTCTTCCGCCGGCTTGTAGACGTTCCTCCTCGTGTTCTCCCAGATGTTCGGGAAGTCTATCATGAACAGGCGGTCGTCCTCCAGAAGCGAGTCCATGTCCGTCGAGACTTTTCCTTCGAAGACTTCGTCGAACCGGCTCGGTGGGAGTTCGACGGGCGGTACGAGCACGACAGCCATATCTTCCTCAAACCCTTGGGAAAGAGACTCGGTTATAATCTGTTGCACGCCAGCCTCGCCGTCGTGCTGTAGGAGGGACGTGCCGCCGAGGATTATTCCTCCACCCATGAGCTCGTCAAGACCGTCTACACCCGTTGAGAGAAAGCCTTCCGGGGTGTACTTCCCTAGGTGCGAGCGCTGACGAGGGACCACCCTGATGCCTTCATCCGCGAAGCTAACCTCGTAGACGCGTGTATCATGGTCTACGCCGCGCATCTTGACCACCTCCAGGTACCGGTGGTAGTCGCCCGCGACGTTCTCCCGCCAGATCTGGACTACCCCGTGCGCCTTGAACTGAACCGCGTCGGCGACGTACTTATCGTCGGACCCACCTGCGTAGGTTCCCTCAGAGGTTATGAGCGCCGTTGCGTCGAGTTCGTCGTTGATGAAACGTATCAGTTCGAGCACGACTCCATCAGGTATCCCGTCGGACTCCCCGATTACGTCGAACCCGGAGATGCTGTCGATAACCACACGGTCGACGGGTCCGAACCTATCCAGATACTCCTTGATATACTTCGCCTCAAACGGTACCGAGTACGACCCCCCGATTAGCTCTTCTCCGTCGTACGACTTTATCACCAGTTCGTCATCTCCCTTTTCGAGCGTCTCCCCCTTGGTTGCGTGTATGCACGTTATCGCCAGGTCGTCGTGGCTTATGTCGAAGTTGAACCCTTTGAAGGAGTCCTCTATCTCATCGCGCGTCTGTTCGGTACTGAGGAAGAGCGCCTTTTCGCCGTTTTCGAGCCCCTTCTGTAGGAACTGCATGGCGAGGGTCGACTTTCCGGTTCCGGGACCTCCGGTTACGAGAGTCGTTCTTCCCTCTGGAAGCCCTCCTGATAGAATACTATCCAGAACATCAGAGCCTGTTCCTATCATCCATCTTCCAAAACGGTTTCATAAGTTAAACGTTTTCCGGGCACCCTCCTCCTCGACGTTCCGAGACGCCCTCGTGCGGGTTTGGGAGGGCAAGCCATAACAGTTCGGGATGCAAACACAGTCACGATGAGAGACAACGAGAAAGACGCCGCCGAGAAGGACGGAACAACGCAGATTTCGAAGCCCGACTACCACATGGAGAACCATACCGCGTGCCAGACCTGTGGGTGGACCAAGAACGCTCTGAAGGGTGAGGGCAAGTGTTACAAGTACGTCTTTTACGGTATCGAGTCGCACCGTTGCGTCCAGATGACGCCCGTAGTGACGTGTAACGAGCGTTGCGTCTTCTGCTGGCGCGACCACGAGGGGCACGCGTGGGAGGTCGACGCCGAGTGGGACGATCCTGCCGCTGTCGCCGACGCGAGCATCGAACTTCAGCGTAAGCTTCTCGGCGGATACAAGGGCAACGACGACGTGCCGGAGGAACGTTTCGAGGACGCCATGAAGCCGCGGCACGTCGCCATCTCTCTCGACGGCGAACCCACGCTATACCCGTACCTACCCGAACTCATCGACGAGTTCCACGACCGCGGGATTACAACCTTCCTCGTCTCAAACGGCACGAACCCGGACGTAATCGCCGACTGCGAACCCACCCAGACCTACATCAGCGTCGACGCGCCCGACAGCGAGACGTTCGACCGCGTGGTGCGTGCCGTCGACGACGACGCCTGGGACTCGCTCATGAAGACGCTCGACGTTCTCGCCGACAAGGACGGACGCACCGTCGTGCGCACCACGCTCATCGACGGATGGAACGACGACGACCCCGAAGGGTTCGCACGTCTCTACGAACGCGCCTCGCCCGACTTCATCGAGACGAAGGCGTACATGCACGTCGGACACTCTCGCGCGCGCCTCGACCGCGACGCGATGCCTGAACACGAGGACGTGCAGGCGTTCACCGACGCCGTACAGGAACACCTCGACGGCTACGGGACGCGCAAGGAGGTTCCGCGTTCGCTCGTCACGCTACTCGCTCAGGACGACGACACGTGGGTCGAAAAGCTCAAGAAGGAATCGGAGTTCTGGTCTCAGGAGCCTTACGCGACGACTGAGACTTAGTCGTCCGCACCTACGGCGTCCCTGATACGTTCCTCTCGGCGTTTGGCTACCGTCGGAACGAAGGGCGCTTCGTCTCGGAGGGCTTCCATCTCCTCGCGTATACCTTCGCCGTCTACGCTCGCCTCCTCGACGTTCTCTCTGCGCCTGTTCCTGCCACGAACGTCGGGGACGATAGGTGCGTCTTCGTCGGTCATCTCTCGCTCTACTACATCCGAAGGGCTACCTCATTATAAACTTTTCTCATCATTTTACATGTTGGATTATTCACGCAAACGGGCGACTTTAGTGGATGATTGTTAACTATATCTGGGCATACGTAGACCCTCGGGCGCGGTGTAGTACCGGAGACGAACGTCCTCGGTAGGGCGCGTCACGCAGAACCGACGCCGATATAGGTCGGCGTAGCCCAGTATCGGTAGTGTCCGAAGACAGGTCGATAATCGGGCTAACCGCGGTCTCACACGCCGCGGTGCACACCTACGAACTCTCTATCCCGATACTGATGGTTCCGTGGCTCGCCGAGTTCGGCGTCTCGCGGTTTGTTCTCGGTATCGTCGTCGGTGTCGGATACGCGCTCTTCGGTCTGGGAGCTCTACCCGGCGGCGTACTCTCCGACCGTATCGGCTCGCGCCCTCTCATCGTCGCGTGCCTCGTCGGCATGGCGTCGGGGTTCCTCGTCATGAGCGTCGTTCCGGGTCTCGTCGGCGTCGCAGTTGGACTCGTCATCTGGGGTGCGTCGGCGAGCGTCTACCATCCTGCGGGTCTCGCGCTCATATCGAAGAGCGTCGACCGCCGGGGACGCGCACTCGGCTACCACGGAATCGCGGGCAACATCGGTATCGGAGCGGGACCGTTCGCTACCGCCGTCCTTCTCGTCTTCTTCGACTGGCAGGTGGCGGTCGCGGTTCTCGCGGTCCCCGCGCTCGCCGCCGCATTCTTTGCCTCCCGCCTCGATATCGACGAACCCCTCGCTGTCGACGGTGGTGAGGAGCCTGAGAACGCGGAGACGGACCCCGGCTTCGTCGCCGAGTCGCGCGCCCTTTTCGCGTCAACCTTCGCGCTCGTCTTCGTCGTCGTCATGGCGTCGGGGCTGTACTACCGCGGTATACTCACCTTCCTACCCGATATACTCGGCGACGTAATCTCGTTCAACCCCGGTCTGGGTCTAGAGTTCGAGGCGTCGCGTTACGTCTACTCGGCGCTCCTTGCGGTCGGCGTCGCTGGTCAGTACGTCGGCGGAAGGCTCGCGGACGGTGAGACGGAGCGTTGGATGGCGGCAGGGTACGGAACGCTCGCCCTCGTCGCGCTGGTCTTCGTCCCCGCTCTGTCGTCTTCCGTCGCCCTCGTCGCCGTCTCGCTCGCGCTCGGCTTCTTCCTTTTCGTCGTCCAGCCGCTCTACCAGAACACGATAGCGCGGCACACGCCTGAGAAGGCGCGCGGAGTCTCGTACGGCTACACATACCTCGGCGTCTTCGGCGTTGGTGCCCTTGGTGCGACGGTCGCGGGGGCGGTGCTCACGTACTCGACGACGACGGTCA
>JBKHFQ010000068.1:0-6605 GCA_046540135.1 Halobacteriales archaeon | reverse complement strand
GTACGTCGGCGGGTTCACGGCGCTGTTCGCCGCGACGATGGGTCTCGTCATGGACGACATCAAACAGGTGCTCGCCTACTCCACTATATCGCAGTATGGATACATGATGCTCGCTCTCGGCGCGGGCGGCTACACCGCCGCTGTCTTCCATCTCACGAACCACGCCTTCTTCAAGGCACTCCTGTTCCTCGGCGCGGGTAGCGTCATCATCGCCACGCACCACAAACAAGACATGTGGGAGCTCGGCGGTCTACGCCACCGTATGCCGGTCACGTACTACACGTTCCTCGCGGGTTCGCTCGCGCTCGCCGGAATCGCGCCGTTTTCCGGATTCTGGTCAAAGGACGAGGCGTTGCTCGCCGCCTTCACCAACGCCGCCAACGAACCGTTGCTGTACCTCCCCTTCTCTCTTGGACTCGTCGCTGTCGTCGTGACGGGTTTCTACACGTTCCGCATGGTCGCACTGACCTTCCACGGCGAACCCCGGAGCGAAGAGGCGCGCGAGGCAGAGGAGGGTGGCTTCGCCGTCTACACCCCGCTTATCGCTCTCGGTGCGCTCGCCGTCTTCGCGGGCTTCGTCAACGCCGTACCGCTTGGGATACACGCCCTTTCCGACTTCCTCGGCTCATCGTCTTTCTACCAAGCCGTCGCCGATGGTGCGGGATACGTTGAGGGGTTCGAACCCAATCTTGTGCTCTCCGTCGTCGCACTCGTTCTCGCGCTCGCGGGTTCGGTCGCCGGCTTCCGTCTCTACGCCGGCGCCGACGAACCTCTCAAGACGCGTGGGGGTGCGACAACGCGTGTCCTCGAAAAGAAGTACTACGTCGACGCGTTCCAGATATGGCTCGCTGAGGACGTGACGTACAGACTGTCGAAACACCTCAACCTGTTCGACCTTGACATAGTCGATGGTGTCGTGAACGGAACGTCGCGCGTATCGCTTGGAAGCGGCGACGCCATTAGGCGGATACAGACGGGCGTCGTGGCGCACTACGCGGCGATAATCGCTCTCGGTGTAGTCGCGCTCGTATTCCTCGTGGGTATCTTAGGGGGGTGGTTCTGATGTGGATAACGCTCCTCATCGTCCTGCCTCTGCTAGCCGCGCTCGCCACGGTCGCCTCGTCACGTCTCGACGACGCGTACCCACGGTACGTCGCCTTCGGTGGTTCGCTCGTCACGCTCGCCACCGCGGCGTACGTCTGGCTCGTACCGTTCGAATCGTCGGGCAACGCGTTGCTCTCGCCGAACGAGGCGGCACTCGTCGAACGCGTTCCGTGGTTCGAGATAGGCGGCTACGAGGTCGAGTACCTCGTCGGACTTGACGGCGTCTCGATGCCCCTCGTCGCCCTCACGACGTTGCTCGTAACGTCGGCGATAGTTACCGCGTGGGATTCCGTACATGAACGCGAGGCGGGCTTCTACACGCTCGTCCTTGTTCTCGAATCCGCGCTTGTCGGTGTCTTCGCGGCGCTCGACTTCTTCGCGTTCTACGTCTTCTGGGAGGCGGTTCTCATACCGATGTACTTCCTCATCGCTGTCTGGGGCGGACCGCGACGCAAGTACGCCGCGATGAAGTTCTTCGTCTACACCAACATCGCCTCGCTCGTCATGTTCATCGGCGTTATAGCGCTGTATCTTACAGCGAACGTCGCTGACACGAGCATGATGTCGCTCACCGCAGCGCTACACGAAGGAGCGCTCACCGGAGCGTTCGGTATGAGCGCCGAGACAGTCCGTCTCGCGGCTTTCGTCGCCCTGTTCATCGGCTTCGCCGTCAAGGTCCCCGTCGTTCCGTTCCATACGTGGCTACCCGACGCGCACGTGCAGGCACCGACGCCCGTCTCGGTGATACTTGCGGGCGTCCTCCTCAAGATGGGGACGTACGCACTCCTACGTTTCAACTTCACGATGCTCCCCGAAACCGCGGCGGCGCTCGCTCTGCCCGTCGCGCTCGTCGGCGTCGTCAGCGTGGTATACGGCGCTCTTCTCGCCATGGCGCAGACCGACCTGAAACGTATCGTCGCCTACTCGTCTATATCCAGCATGGGTTACGTCATCGTAGGTCTCGCCGCGTACACCTCGTACGCCGTCGGAGGTGCTGTCTTCCAGATGGTCTCGCACGGTCTCATCAGCGGTCTGATGTTCACGGTTGTCGGGGTCGTCTACCACGCTACCGGAACCCGGGAGGTCGACGAACTCTCGGGTATAGCGTCACGCGCACCCCTCGTGGCGGGCGTCTTCGTCGCCGCTTCCTTCGCGTACATGGGTCTGCCCGGTATGTCCGGCTTCCCTGCCGAACTGTTCGTCTTCCTTGGGAGCATGTCGTCGGCGACCCTCCCGTACGCTCCCGTAGTCGTCGCAACAGCGATGTTCGGCATCGTGCTCGTAGCGGGATACCTACTGTTCGCGATGCAACGCGTCCTCTTCGGCGAGTTCCGTGTCGGAAGCTCTGAAGCGGCTACCGACGGCGGCGTCTCGGTGACCGACGCGTCCGCAACCGAAGCCGTGCCGTTGCTCGTACTGCTCGCGGTGATACTCGTCTTAGGTCTACAGCCCGACCTCGTCTATGAAACCATCCAGACCTCGACGGACGCGGTCGCCGAAATCGCGGGAGGTGGTGCGTGATGGTAGCGACCGCCGAACTCATCGGCGTTGCACATATCATCGCCGTCGCTGGCGCGGCGTTCCTCGTGCTAGTCTTCGACACTTTCTCGCGCGAGAAACGAGGCGGCGTTTCCCTCGCCGTAGCGTTCGCAGGGGTCGCTGTCGCATTCGCCGCTACTGCTTTCCATCTAAGCGTCGGGACCGACGCGACGGTTTTCGCAGGCACCCTCGCCGTCGACCCGTTCGCGCTGTTCTTCGCGCTCGGTGTGCTCGTCGTCACGGCGCTCGTACTCGTCTCTTCGACCGAGTACATCGGTCGCGTCTTCCCGGACCGACGCGAGAGCCTGACGGAGTACGTTGCACTCATCCTTTTCGCCGCGACGGGTATGCTCGTCATGGCGTCGGCACGTTCTCTCGTGACGGCGTTTATCGCCCTTGAACTCGCCGCCCTTCCGTCGTACGCCCTCGTCGCGTTCGCCAAGGATGACGAGGCGGGCGTAGAAGGCGGCATGAAGTACTTCGTCCTCGGCGCTCTTTCGAGCGCCTTCCTTCTGTACGGCATCTCGCTCGTCTACGGCGCGACGGGTACGTTCGACTTCGCGGGTATCGCTTCGGCGCTCGCCGCGACGGATGCGACGGGTCTCGCTGGTCTGGGAGCGCTGTTCGTCCTTGTCGGACTCGGCTTCAAGATCGCCGCGTTCCCGTTCCACGTCTGGGCACCCGACGCCTACACCGGCGCGCCAACGCCCGTCTCCGCCTTCCTTTCTAGCGCGTCGAAGATTGCGGGCTTCGTCCTCCTGTTCCGCGTCTTCACCGTCGCCTTCCCGACATCGCTCAACTGGCTCCTCGCCGTGCAGGTACTCGCCGTGCTGACGATGACGTACGGCAACTTCGCCGCGGCGGTCCAGTCGAGCGTCAAACGTATGCTCGCGTACTCGTCCATCGGACATGCGGGCTACGTCCTCATCGCTCTCGCCGTCTTCTCGTCCGGAGGTGACGACGCCGCGTTCGCCCTCGGCGCGGGCATGTCGCACCTGTTCGTCTACGCCTTCATGAACACGGGAGCGTTCCTCGTCGTCGCACTCGTTGACGACTACTGGGATGTTGGCTACGAGTTTGAGGACTACGCAGGGATAGCCCGACAGGTTCCCGTCGTCGGCGTCGCCATGGCTGTCTTCTTGTTCTCGCTCGCTGGTCTTCCGACTGGCGGTGGATTCCTCTCGAAGCTCGCCGTCTTCGCCGCCGCGGTCCGTAGCGGATTCTGGTGGCTCGCAGTCGTCGGTGTCGTGAACTCTGCGTTGTCGCTGTACTACTACAGCCGCGTCCTCAAGTGGATGTGGGTTGAGGAGCCGGAAGGGAACGCCCCGACGCTCGAAGGAAGACCCGTCGGAGTGTACGCCGCGGTACTCGTCGCCGCGACAGTAACGTTCGTGCTACTGTTCGCCTTTGACCCCGTGCTGTCGACGGCGGAAGCCGCGGCGTCTGCGCTCCTGTCATGAAAGCCGGATACGTCGAGACGGTGCGCGACGACCCCTATGCGTGCAACGTCTACCGCGTCGGTGACGCGCTTATCGACGCGGGCGACGACCCAACGCGGTTACCTCCCGCGGACGAAATAGAAGCGGTCTACCTGACCCACGCACACGCCGACCACGCCGGGGCGCTCGCCAACTACGACGCTACCGTTTACGTCCATCCCGCCGAGGCGGACGCCGAACCTCTCGCCGACCGTGATGTGCGTAACGTCGAGGAGGGCGATGAGTTGGAGATGGGCGGCGCGACGTTCACCGTCCTCTATACCCCCGGACACTCCCCCGGAAGCGTCTGTTACTGGTCGCCCGACGAGCGCGTCGTCTTCTCCGGAGACCTGCTTTTCGACAACGGCGCGCCGGGGAATACCGACACGCCCGGCGGCGACGCCGACGGGCTACGCGAATCCATCGAACGTCTGGCGACGCTCGACGCCGAACGCGCGTATCCGGGACACCGTGAACCGTTCGACGATATCGCCGAGAAGGCACGTGTGGCGGTGAACCTCGTATGACTGAGCGCACCGAGGATACTCTCCCGGACGAGGGGACGTATACGCTCCTGATACGCGTCGGGGAACCGACGACGGTGGGGGTCGGCGCACTCGGCGATATCTGCTTCGACGACGCCCTCTACGCGTACACGGGGAGCGCCTTTGGCGCGGGCGGTCTTTCGCGTATCGACAGACACGCGCGCGTCGCTTCAGGCGAGAACGACGCGCGCCACTGGCACGTTGACTACCTCCTTGGGTGCGACGCGTCGACGCTCGTAGCCGCATACGTGACGCCCCAAGACGCCGAGTGTAAGGTAGCACGGTCTCTCGATGGCGAACCCGTACCGCGTTTCGGCTGTTCGGACTGTTCCTGCGACGCCCATCTCAAACGGACGACGCGCGATGCCGTTGAAGACGCGTACGCGGAGCGCGACGCGTCGGTGCGCCGGTTCAGGTAAAGTTATTGTGGACGCGGCGCGTTTCGGAAACGATGGAATCGTCGTCGAAGCCAAAGGTAGAGGAGTACATGACGGAGGATGTCGTCGCTGTCTCACCCGATGACACCGTCGGTGATGTCATAGATAAGATGCTCAACGACGAAGGACATTCAGGGTTTCCGGTGGTCGACGACACCGACCAAGGAAACGGTAAGATCGAAGGCTTCGTCACCGCTAGACGCCTCCTCGGACGCGACGAACTCGAACGTATCGGAGACATGATGGCAACCAACCTCGTCGTAGCCGAACCCGAGATGAAGGTCAACGATGCCGCACGCGTGATTCTCCGTTCGGGCATACAGAAGCTACCCGTTGTCGACGACGACGGCGTCCTCGTCGGCATAATCTCGAACTCCGACGTAATCCGTTCCCAGATAGAGCGCGCTACGCCGAGCAAGGTATGGAAGCTGATGCGGACGCTCGAATCGATACACGACACCGAGCTACGCGAGGAGCGCCGCGAGGTTCCAATCGACGACCTCGTGCCGACACAGGAGAGGATATACGCCGACGAACTCGACGGACGTTCTTACGAACTCAAACACGGACTCGCCGAACCGGTCATCGTCGTCGAACGCGGCGACGAACTTGTGCTCGTGGACGGACACCACCGCGCGATAGCCGCCAACCGTCTCGGTATTGAGGAGATGGACGCCTACGTCATAGTCGTCGGAGACGATGTTGAGGAACTCGGTCTCGAAAAGACGGCGCGCGACTCAGGTCTCCAAACCCTTGAAGACGTTGAGGTCGTTGACTACGCGCGTCATCCTCTCATAGAGGCGACTCGGTACGACACCGATGCCGAGTCCGAAGACGTTTAGAGACGCGCCGACGACGGTCGGGTATGGAGCTAGGAATTGAAGGAAACGCGGCGCTCGTCACGGCGTCGTCTAGCGGTCTGGGGAAGGCGTCGGCGGAGGCACTCGCGCGCAACGGAGCAAACGTCGTCGTCAACGGACGCGACGAGGAACGCCTCGCCGAAGGGGTTGAGGACATCCGCGAAGCGGCGGCGGACGGAGCGCGAGTCGTCGGTGTAAGCGCGGACATATCGGCGGAAGGCGAACCCGAGCGCCTCGTCGAGCGTACCGTCGACGAGTTTGGTGGTCTCGACCATCTCGTCACGAGCGCGGGCGGACCTCCGAGCGGACCCTTCCTCGAAACGGAAGACGACGACTGGTACGAATCATTCGACCTTCTCGTCATGAGCGTCGTCCGCGCGGTCCGCGCCGCCGAACCGCACCTCCGCGACGGCGGCGGCACGGTTGTCAACATCACGTCACGAAGCGTCAAGGAGGCGCTCGACTCGCTCGTACTCTCTAACTCCGTCCGTATGTCGGTCGTCGGTCTCGAAAAGACGTTATCGAAGGAACTCGCGCCGGAGGTGCGCGCCAACACCGTCCTACCGGGTCCGCACGAGACCTCGCGCATACAGGAACTCGTCGAACAGGGCGTCGAACGCGGCGACTACGACGACTACGACG
>JBKHFQ010000067.1:0-6637 GCA_046540135.1 Halobacteriales archaeon | reverse complement strand
ACGAAGGACGGCAAACGGATACCCGTCGAAATTAGCTCCAGTCTTGTGTCATTCGATGAAGAGATAGCTATACTGACCATCGCACGCGACATCTCGCACCGCAAAGAGTATGAACGGGAACTTGAACGCAGTCGGGACATGCTACGCCATACCGAACGTATCGCGAAGGTCGGAGGGTGGGAAGCTGACCTACGTACAGGTGAGGTAAGATGGACCGACGGAGCTAGGGAGATACACGACGTTCCGGAAGAGTTTGAGCCTACCGCCGAGAACTACCTTGACCTATACCATCCGGACGACAGACCCCGGCTGAAGAGGTTGAACGAGAATCTCGGTGACGAAGAGATGTCGTTCGACGAGGAGTTCCGTATTCTGACCGACGACGGTGTCCGGTGGGTACGTTCCACCGGTACCGCAGTCGTGGAGGACGGAGAGGTCGTAAAGTTGCGCGGTGCTATAAGAGATTTCACCGAACGTAAGCGGCGCGAACGAGAACTCAAACGTAGCCGGGAACTTCTGCGCAAGACCGAACTCATCTCGGACACGGGTGGATGGGAAGCCGACGTCCAGACCGGCGAGCAACGTTGGACCGACGGAACGCGCAAGATACACGGTGTCGACGACGACTATGAACCTACGGTCGAGGGAGGGGTCGAGTTCTACCATCCCGACGACAGGGACGAGATAAGAGAGGCTGTGCGTAACTGCCGTGAGGATGGTAAAGAGTACAACAAGGAGCTACGTCTAATCACCGCCGACGACGAACTACGGTGGGTACGTACCATCGGCGAGCTGGTGTACGAGGACGGTGAAGTCGTCGCTCTCCGAGGGGCTATACAGGATATCACCGAACGTAAGCAACGCGAACTCGAACTCGAACGTTACGAGACTCTCTGGAAGAACCTACCTGTCGGGGTCTGCCGCGTCGAACTCGGCAACGGCGGAAGGTTCCTGCGCGCCAACGACCGTATGGTTGAGATGGCGGGTGCGGAGTCCGAAGACGAACTCCTGCGTCTCTCCACCGACGACTTCTGGACCGACGAACAGGAGCGTGGGGAGATGTTAGAACTCGTCAAGGAGAACGGCTGGGTGACGACTGAGCACAGGTTCCAGGCTCTCGACGGCGACTTCGTCTGGGCGCGTGTCACCGCGGTAGGACAAGAGATGGTGGACGGCGTAGTTCTCGACGCCGTCGTTCAGGATATCACCGACAGGCGACAGAAAGAGGAGCAGTTGGAGAAGGCGGAGGAAATCGCCAACATGGGTAGCTGGTATATGGACCTATCCTCGGACGAGATATTCTGGTCTGACAGGGTCTACAGCCTATGGGATATCGATTACGATGGTCCCATGGGCTACGACACCTACTTAGACGACTACGTTCATCCCGAAGACGAGGAGTTCCTCAACCGCAACTGGCAGAAGGCGAAGGAGGGGGAGCCGTACGACATAGAGTACCGTATCGTCCCCGACGACGGTGAGGTGAGATGGATGCGCGAAGCCGCTCAACTCACGTTTGAGGACGGCGAACCCGTGAGCGCCACGGGGATAGTTCAGGACATAACGGAGCGGAAGGAACGCGAGGAGGAGCTGGAGCGGAGAAAGGAACAGGTCGAGTTCTTCAACGGTCTTCTTCGCCACGAGATGCTCAACTCGATGACAGTGATACTTGGTAGTACGCGCACCGTCCTCGACGCGCTCTCCGAGGACGACGAACTGTACGAGGATGTCAAGAGGGTGCACGACCGTAGCGACGATGTCGTTGAGCTAATAAACCGCGTCCGTTCGGTTCTGAGACGTATCTCAGAAGAGGAAAGGGAGCTTAGAACCCGCGACCTCGTCGGGACCGTCCGGGAGAGGGCGTCGTCGCTGGCGGAGAGGAGCGACGTTGATATCACCGTCGAACCGCCGGACAAAGCGTACGTCGAAGCCGACGGGTTCCTGGAGGATGTCGTCGACAACGTACTTGACAACGCGGTTGAACACAACGACAAGGAGAAACCGCGTGTCGACGTTACCGTTGAACGCGGTGACGGAATCACCGTCCTACGCGTCGCCGACAACGGTCCCGGGGTGCCTGACGACGAGAAGGAGGATATCTTCAAGCAGGGCGTGACGGGTAAGACGGGAGGCACACTCGGCTTCGGTCTGTACTTCGTTGACTCGATGGTCTCGGAGTACGGCGGAGATGTCTATGTTGAGGACAACGAACCCGAAGGCGCTGTTTTCGTCATCGAACTTCCCGGAGACCGCGGAACTGTTCGGGAGGTGGAGGGGTGAACGACGACGGGGACGCGGAACCGGACAACCGACCCAAGGTTCTCATAGTCGAGGACGACGAGGATGTAGCCGAGACCTTCCGTGGATGGATAGACGACCGGTACGAGACATACATCGCTCTGAGAGGTTCCGAAGCCTTGGAGTTACTTGAAGATGTAGACGTTGACGTGGTGCTGTTGGACAGGCTCATGCCGGGCATGTCGGGGCGTGAGGTCCTCAGAGAGATGGACGAGAGGGGGTTCGACCCCCGCGTTGCCATGGTGACCGCCGTGGAGCCTGACTTTGATGTTATCAGCATGGGGTTCGACGAGTACGTCACGAAGCCCTCGTCCCCCGACGAGTTACGTGATACTGTCGAGAGGCTTCTCAGACGCGACGAACGTGACGATGTACGGAGACGGTACGCCTCGCTCCGCGCCAAACAGGCGGCTCTCGAATCGAGCAAGTCCGGCGAGGAGCTTGCGGAAAGCGACGAGTACGCCGAGTTACTCCGGAGTATCGAAGATATCTCCGACGAGGTCGATACCGCAGACAGCGACCTCGTTGACCCGACGGAGTTCCTGAGCTCCTTACGTGAGGTAGAAGAGGAAGACGGATGATGTCGGACGGAAAGACCTACGACGTGGGGGATGTCCTTCCGGTACCGGGATTTGAGTCGGGGACGAACGTGCTCGTCTCGGGTCCCGCGGGTTCGGGTAAGACGACCCTCGCGGCACGCCTCCTTGCCAGTGGGGCGCATGCCGACGAGGGCGCGCTTGCGATAACCACAGACGGGAACGCCGCCGATATACTCGGTATCTACCGTCAGGACAGCGAAGAGGATGTTTTACACATAGTCGACTGCTCCGGGAGCGGCGTCGGTCCTCCGCCCGGCTTCTCGTCGGACAGGTTCCAGTCGGTGGGGTCGCCCGGCGATATGACCGGTGTCGGCGTCGCCTTCGAGAAGTACTCCAAGAGGATAGGCGAAAGCGTCGACGGAACCCGAGTCATGTACGACTCACTTACGACGCTGTTACAGTACGTTGACGAGAAACGCGCCTACAGGTTCGTGGATGTCCTGACGGGCAGGTTCAAAGCCGAGGGCGACCTTTCCGTCTTCACGGTTGACGGCGGCACCATCGACGAACAGACCTCGCGTATGTTTCTCCATGAGTTCGACGTTGAGGTTAGCCTACGCGTCGAAGACGGCGTACGCGAAGCCTCGATTCGCGGACATCCCGATGCACCCGACGGCTGGACGGGTATATGACTACTCGTTGCAGAAGACCTGCGTGGCGAAGACCGTGTTACCCTCGCTGACGTAGACTCCGACGCTTACAGCATCGTACTCGCCGAGTATGTTCTCGCGGTGCGTCGGTGAAGCCATCCAGTCGTCTACGAGCATATCGGCTACCTCCTCGGGGTTAGTGTTCATCTCCGTCTCGTTTGTGCGTGCGTTTCTCACCGCCACCTCGTAGAAGGTTGCCGCGGCGTTCTCGCCTACCGACGAACAGCCACGCGGTTCAACGCGCTCCTCAAAGGTACGTCCGTCGGAGTCGACGTGCCCCACGTAGCCGTTGTTCGCCATGTCGGCGCTGTGGCTCCGCGCTACCTCCACGTGACGGTCCGACGACTCCAACGGGTCGAGTCCTTCTGTCCGGCGCTCCTCGTTCGTATGTTCGACGACGGCTGACTCGATATCACCGCGGTCGTACGTCTCGCCATCGTACCGTCCGGGATTCTCCCAGTCCCCGGTAGCCTCGTAACGCAGTTCGCCCGTCTGTTCGAACTCCGGCGTGTCGGGACCTTCGTCCAACTGCGCGTACCCGAAGACGCCGATGAGAGCTAAAGCACCCACGAAGAACAGACCGACGACTACCTTGAGCGCCGTAACCGCGAGACTACCTGAGTCGTCCTTCTGTGTTCTCATAAGGACGCGTACGGACGCTCCCGTTTTGAATCTTACCTCACTCGCGTACTATACCGCCTTCGAGGTAGTTGCGCGTCTTGTCGTTGGTCGCCTGTGTCTTCTTGAGGAACTCGACGAAACGGTCGTCGCCCTCGCGTCTGTCTTCCTCGACGGCCAGCTGTAGACCCATTCCCCGAAGGTGGTCGAGTATGGCTTCGACCTCGTCGGGTCGTGCGCGTACCGTATGGCGTTCGCCGACCTCGTCCCCGTCGTCGACCCGTTCGAGCGTCTCCACCATCGAGTTGAGCATCGAACCGCCGAGCGACCGTGCGCGTTCGTCGTGGTCTTCGGCTTCGTCGAACTCGTGCGCCTGAAACGCCTCGCGTATGATACGCCTGAACATGAAGTCCTGTCCGTAGTCGAACGGTAACGAGAAGGCGTATGCGAGGTCGCCTTGGTTTGCCGACGATGTCGTGTACTTCAGCTGTTGAGAAACGTCGGTCGACTTCATCACGACGCCCTCGCGCCCGCGGTCGTCGAGCGTTTCGACGGCGTCGCGCACCGCCTCCGCCGCCTCGTCGATAGGATAAACGCCGAAGAAAGGGACAGATGGAAGACCTTGTTCGTCGCACAGAGCGCGGCGTTCCTTGACCGGCACGGATTCACCTGTCGGACCGTCGCGGATGTCGAAGACGCGCAGGTCGAGAGACTCCACCTCGTCGTAGTCGTGCGCCGTGTACGGGTTGTCGCGTCCTATCATCTCGCCACAGACGACGGAGTCGGGGCGTTCGTCGATGACCGCGTTCAGTTCGTCGCCGTAGACCCTGCGCAGGAGCTTGGTCGTGAAGGGACATACGATGCCGCTCCGCGAGAATGCGAGGAGTTCGCCGTCGATACGTGCGACGCGTGTGTTGTAGCCGTTCATCTTCTCCTCGACGGCGACCTCGTCGTCAAAGTAACGCGGGACGCCCTCGGACAGGACGAGCGTCCGTGGAACCTTGGGGAAGCCGCGTACCACGTTGCCGTCGTACAGGACGGTGCCGCGCTCCACCTTACCGTAGTCGGGGTAGTGGCGGTACTCGGTCCCGTCGTGTTCGCGTCTCTCGAAGCCGTCAAGGTCGTCGACGCCGAGTACGTCGGCGTAGCTTTGGTCGGTCACGGCTTAGATTCGCGCGCTACGCCAAAAGCTATAGGGTCGGCGTCGAAGATGCACGTATGAGCGAACATCCGCTGAAACAACGCTTCGTCCTCGACACCTCGACCTTCATTACCGAGGAGATACGCAGGGACGACGAGACGTGCGAGGAGGCTGTCGACCGTCTGCTCGACCTCGTCGCCGATGCCCGTCTCGACCTCAACATATCGTGTTACTTCCCGCCGTCCATCTACCGCGAACTTGAAGGCATGCTTGAAGACCGCGGCGTATCCGACGAAGTGTTCAAGAAGCTCAACACGTGGGTGATAAAGAAGGACCCTGCGCGGTACGAGGTCATGATACCGACCGAGATAGTCTACGACTTCATAGACGAGATGAGCGACCGCGTCAACCGTGGTCTGCGTGTCTCGGAGAAGGCTGTACGGAAGGCGGAGGAGTACGAACCACGTGACGGCGACGTTGAGGAGATGACGGAGGTCGACGAGGTCATCTCCGACCTCAGAAGCGAGTACAGGAGCGCACTGCGCCAAGGCGTCCTTGACTCGCGCGAGGACTTCGACCTTCTGATACTCGCACGCGAACTCGACGCCTGCGTCGTGACGGAGGACCAAGGCATAGTCAACTGGGCGTCCGACTTCGGTCTGCGCCATCTCAAAGGGCGCGACTTTCCGGGACTAGTCGAGGAGTACCTCGAAGCCGTCGACGTTGACTGATGGCTGTCTCCGTGGACGTATGAAAGGATACATTAGCCTGACCCGCGTTTCTGAGACAACCAGATGACGGAAGACGACTCGAAGAGGTACGAGCTACAACGTATCGTCGAGCGCCTTGACGAGCTTGAAGGCTCGGGTACACAGCTCGTCACCATCTACATACCGCCCGACAAACGCATCAACGACGTAATCGCGCACGCCCGACAGGAGCACAGCGAGGCGTCGAACATCAAGAGCAAGCAGACGCGTACGAACGTACAGGACGCGCTCTCGTCGATACAGTCGCGTCTCAAGGGCTACGACAAGACACCGGAGAACGGCATGGTAATCTTCTCGGGCGCTGTCGACGCCAAGGGCGACAAGACAGAGATGGAGACCATCGCCCTCGAAAACCCCCCTCAGCCCGTAGAGAGCTATATCTACCACTGCGACTCCAACTTCGAGACCGGACCGCTGAAGGAGATGATACGCGACAAGTCGCTGTACGGGCTTATCGTGCTCGACAGACGCGAGGCGAACGTCGGCTGGCTGAGCGGTAAGCGCGTCGAACCCGTTGCGAACGCGACGAGCCTAGTCCCCGGAAAGCAGAAGAAGGGCGGG
>JBKHFQ010000066.1:0-6782 GCA_046540135.1 Halobacteriales archaeon | reverse complement strand
GCCGTCGACGCCGGCGTCCCGCATCGCCTTCATAGCGTAGAAGACGAACGCGGGTCCGCTTCCGTTTACCGCCGTCGCTATATCCATCAGTTCTTCGTTCACCTCGACGTAGTCTCCGAGGTCGTCGAGTGCGCGGGTAACCTCGTTGGGGACATCGCCTTCGGGGCAGACCGCCGCCGCCATCTCGTTGTACTCGCCCGCGAGGTTGGGCATTACGCGCACCGCACCTGCATCGGTACGTTCGCGGACGTAGCCGAGCGAAACCGCGGCGGCGAACGACGCGACAACCTGGTCCTCACCGGCTTCGAACGATTCGAGGACCGGACCGACGACCTCCGGCTTGACGGCGATTATGATAAGGTCCGCTCCCTCAACCGCCTCCGTAGACTCCGCCGTCTTCTCGACACCGTCGCTCAACGCCGCGAGCGCCCCCTCGTCCTTGTCGCACGCGACAACGTCGTGCCCTACGTTGACGAGTCCTTCTACGACAGCGCTACCCAGGTTTCCACATCCGATTACGGTGACCTTCATACAGACGAGCCTCTTTCAGTAACACGGATTTGTGTCTGCAAATTATAAATACGTCGAAAGAAGGGTCAACGTAGTTCCGCGACCACATCCTCGATGACATCAAGCGCCTCGCGCAGGTTTTCGCGCGAGTTGGCGTACGACAGACGCGCGTGTCCCTTGCCCGCCTCGCCGAACGCCTCGCCGGGTACTGTCACAACGCCGTTTTCGAGGCACGCGTCGACAAATCCGTCGGGAACGCGTGGGAACGCGTAGAAGGCACCACGCGGCGTCGGACAGTCGACCCCCATCGAGTCGAGACGTTCAAGTACGAGGTCGCGGCGCGCCTCGAACTCGTCGCGCATCCCCGCAACCGCATCGTCGGTACGTTCGTCGTTGAGCGTCTCCGCCACGCCGTACTGCGCCGCGGCGTTGGCGCACGCCTGAGCGTACTGGTGGACCTTGACCATCTCGTCGACCGACTCGGTCGGCGCGACGATGTAACCGAGACGCCAACCGGTCGCCGCGAGCGTCTTGGACGCGGCGTTGACGGTTACGACGTTGTCACCGAAACGTGCGGGGGAGACGTGTTCACCTTCGTAGACGAAACGGTCGTAGACCTCGTCGCTGATGAGCGTGACGCCGTAGTCGTCGGCGATTTCGGCGAACGCGCGTGCGTCGTCCTCCGTCTGCACCGCACCCGTCGGGTTAGCGGGTGAGTTGACGTAGAACGCCGCCGTCTCGTCCGTCAACGCCTCCTTGACGCTCTCGGGTTTGAGACGCAGGTCGTCGGCGATTTCGACGCCGACGGGTTCCGCGTCCGCTACCTTCGTCAGGGCGTCGTAAGAGACGAAGCCGGGATCGGGAACGAGTACGTCGTCGCCGGGGTCGACGAGCGCCTGCGTGGCGACGTGAAGACCTTCGCTTGCGCCTGAGGTGACGAGAACCTCGTCGGGCGAGGCGTCGAAGCCGACGTACTCGGCTACCTCCTCGCGTAACGCGTCGATACCGACGTTGCTCGTGTACCCGGCGGCGCGTCCGCCCTCGATAGCGTCCACCGCCGCCTCCTTGACGTGTTCTGGCGTGTCGAAGTCGGGCTGTCCAAGACCAAGGTTAATTGCGTCCTCGCCCGCCGCCTCGAAGACGCGGCGTATGCCGCTGATACGTATCCGTTGGGTTCGCCGAGAGAACTCCATGTTGGTAGAAGCGCGGTACGACGAATATATCTGTCGTCCTACGTCACCTACCTCCGCCGAATACGTCCCTATCCTTCTCCTCAGTACCGTAGCTCAGGAAGGACGAGCCGACGATGATGAGTGCACCGATGACGGCGACGTAAAGACCTATCTGGAACTCGGATACGACGACATCGACCGGTTGCGCATCGACGGTAAGGCTGACGACGTAGCCATACCCCGCGGCTCCGAAGAGGACCACGTACCCTCCGATGTGGTGCAGGATTGAGGCGAAAGCACCCGCGATGACAACCGCCGCGAATATCAGGAGGACGAACCCCCCGGACAGGTCCTCGCCGAGAGACGCCAGCGTGATGCTACCTTGGTACAGGCCGCTGACTATCCCCACGAACGAGTAACCTGTCCTCTCGACTCCCCCGGCGCTTCCGAAAGGCAGACGTATGTACGGAAGAGCGAGCGACCCCAGCGTGATGACGATACCTAGGAGACGGACCCTTGCCGGAGTATCCGTCTCCGTTACTGCCCCGCTCCCTGCTTCGAGGCTTTCGCCCGTATCGCCGAAAACCATGACGACCCCTGCAACGGCGGCTACGAACCCACCCATCACTCCGAGTATCTGTGTTTCCGAATCTCCCCCCGAACGAGAGCCGATGACCACCAATACGATGCCGGTAGCCATCAAGCCTATCCCCAGACTGTTCCGCATACTTCGGAAAAAGACCGCACCGAATAAAGTCTTGCGGGGTTAGTCGCCGTCATCCTTCTCAACGTCGTGACCGCCGAACTCGTGGCGCAGGACTGCGAGGACCTTGTCGGCGAACGTTCCTTCGTCGCCGACACGCGACCGGTAGCGGGCGAACAGCGAGTGCGCGATGCCCGTCGCCGGAACGTCGTTCGCTATCGCCGTCTCGACCGTCCACCGTCCCTCGCCGGAGTCAGGGACGTGTCCCTTGACGCCTTCGAGGCGCGGGTTGCGAGAGAAGGCGCGGCGCGTCAGGCGGATGAGGCGCGACTCGACGACGCTACCGTTCGACCACACGCGCGCCACGTCCTCAAGCTCGATGTCGTCGTACTCTCCCTCGGCGAGTATCTCGAACCCCTCACCGATTGCCTGCATCATAGCGTACTCGACGCCGTTGTGGACCATCTTGACGTAGTGCCCCGCTCCTGTCGGTCCGAAGTGTTCGTATCCGCCCTCAACGCTCAGGTCGTCGAACAGCGGTTCGACGCGGTCGTACGCGTCGCTGTCTCCGCCGACCATGATGGAAAGTCCGTTGAGCGCTCCCGACGGTCCGCCGCTACAACCGGCATCGAGGAGATGGATGCCCCCGTCGTCGAGCCTGCCAGCGCGTTCGCGTGTCTCGCGGAAGTCGGAGTTGCCCGCGTCCACGACAACGTCTCCGTCGTCGAGCGCGTCGCTCAACGAGTCCACGGTTTCGTCGACGGGTTCGCCGTGCGGCACAGAAACCCAGACGACCCGCGGCGGTTCGAGCGCCTCTGCGAGCGCTTCGATGCTCTCCGCACCCTCGCAGTCGGCGTCTTCGACAGTCGCATCGACAGCGTCGGCGTCTACGTCGTACCCGACGACATCGTATCCCTGTCCGACAAGGTTCTTGGCGACGTTACTTCCCATCTTACCGAGTCCTACGACGCCGACCTCCTTCTTCATGCTACCACCTCCGTGGCGTCGACGGCTTCACGCTCGAACTCCCCGACAGCGTCGGCGTCATCGACGGGGTCGGTGATGTCGACCGCCTCGTTGTACTCCCAGACGGGTTCGTAGACGCGGCGCAGACGCTCCTCGTTTACCCATGTCCCGCCACCTCCGACAGCGTCGGCGAGTTCGTCGACGAGTATCTCGTAAGGTATCGGACCCGACGGCTTGCCCGACTCTACGACGCGCCCGTCCTTGCGCCAGACCCATTCGCCGCGGTAGTCGGTATCGAACTCCGTCTCCGAGTCGGCGTAGATGAAGTCGACGTGACCGCCTTCGGAGAGTTCGAAACGCATCCGTTTGTGGGTCTCGTTGAATCCCTTGCCGACGTTCACGGTTGCCGTCGCACCGTCGGCGAAAAGCTCCCCCGAAACGTCAAACCTCGCACGCGCCGCCGTGGCGTTGTCGGAGTATTCGGGTTCGACAAGGTACGGCGTGCCTTCACGGAACGATAACGATGCCTCGCACGCGACGCCGAGTACCTCGACTGGATGTACCCAGTCGAGCATAACCCCGCCGTTCTCGGGCTCGAACAGCCACGACCGTCCCGCGTCCTCCTCGCTGTACCCCTCGATGAACGTAGCCTCGACGTTCTCGACTCCGCCGTTCTCGGTCGCGCGTTCGAGCACCGGCGGCATCACCTTCGTCGGCACCTTGTTGAGGTAGTGAAGATGGAGAAGCGCCGAGTCCCATCTTCCGTCGAGTACGCGCAACGCCTCCTCGAAGCCGTCGCGGTCCGCGGCATACGACTTCTCCGTGACTACGAACTTACCCGCGTCGAGCGCCTCGCGCGTCTGTTGCAGGTGGTACTCGACGGGACTCGCAACCTGTACAACGTCGACCGAGTTGAGGAATCCGTCAGGTAGACCGTCGCCGGCGTCTATCTCGTAATGACGGTCACGTGGCACGCCTATTGCGTCGAGTAGGTCGCTCTTCTCGTCGTACGACAGAACGTCGACGGTTGCGTGTACCTCGAACGGGTCGTCGGTTATGCCTTTCACGAGCCTCTTTGACCAGTGACCCGCGCCCACTATCCCTATACGGTGGACCATCTCACTCCTCTACGGCGTCCGCTATACGTTCGAGCGCCTGTCGTACCTTGACGACCTCGACGCGGAGCTCCTCTACCTCCTTGACGAGCCTCTCGTTGCCTCCTTCGCCCCGCGGACCTCCGGGACCTCCCCCCATCATACCGCCCATTCCGGGGGGCATTCCGCCGCCCATCATGCCGCCACCGCCCATCATACCGCCCATACCGCCGCCGGGACCTTCTTCGTCGCCGCCTTCCATCATCTTCTTCATCCTTTCGCGCGGAGAAAGCTCTTCTTCGTCTTCGTTTTCGTTCTCTTCGGACATACAGAACGGTTCGGCGTCCGACGGGTTAAATCTTCATAACATGCTTCGGAGCGGTGGACTTAGCGGAAAGAGTTATAACGTAGGCGTAACTCCGACGTAACGATGAGCGTAGAAACCAGAAGCACCCTGAAGGAGACGGTCAACAAGACGGTATCGAAGAACGGTGCTGTCTTCTTCGCACTGTTCTCCTTCTCGTCGCTCCTCTTCTTCGTCGCGGTTGAGAGCCGCGCCGCCGCAACAGCCGCAACCGGACCTCTGGAGGACGTACTGCCGACGCCGTTCGTCGAACCGGGCGCGCTTGCCTTCCCTATGCCGCGGACGTACGCCGTCGTACTCGCGTTCCTCTCGCTCTTCATCGGTTCGTACTTCGCAGTAATTGCGACACGCGTCTTCGTCAACGGATACGACGGTATACCAAAGGAGGCATACGCCGAGAACGTCGGCAAGGTGACGTTCAACATGTTTCTTGGAACGCTCGCGTTCGCCCCGCTTTTCATCGGGGGTCTACTTCTCCCCGCTCTCTTCTACGTCTCGTCGTACGGCTTCTCTCTCTCTCCGCTACTCGTCGTCGCCCTCGTCCTCGGCGTCGTACCTTGCGCGTTCGTAGCCGTTTCCTTCGCATTCTACGTCCCGTATACGACCGTTGAGCAAGAGGACTTCATAGAGTCTTTCAGCCTAAGCTGGGAAATGACCTCCGGAAACCGTCTCGGTCTCTGCGGGTTCTTCTTCGTGTTCCTATTTGTCCTCCTTGTCGTCGCTGTCGTCGGTCTCGGTGCATACGTCTTCCTATGGAACGTTTCGACACTCTTCGCCCAGCTTATGCTCGGATTTGGCGGCGCCGCAGTTCTGGTCTTCACCCTGTCTCTCGTTGCGACAATCTACCGCAAGCACCATAGCCTCGGTACCGCGTAATTCCTCTTTCTCTTCCCAAAGATTAATACACATCGCTCTGGTTTTACGACTGATATGGACGTAGAAAAATCCTTAAGGACAGGGTTCGACAAGGTAAAGCAGAGGACGGGGCTGTTGCTGATTGCCGTCTTCTTCGTCGTACAGCTTCTTTCGGCGATAGCATCGCAGAGTAGCGCCGCGCGCGCCTTCGAACAAGCGGGTGGCATGGAAGAGCTACCACCGATGTTTCAGGATAGCTTGTTTCAGGGGGCTATGGAGCCGGGTCCGCTCGCGTTCGAGCTTCCGCAGTCGCTCATAACCCTTCTGAGCATAGCCACGACCGTCGGTGCACTCGTCCTAGCCATAGTCGCTTACCGCGTCTTTGCGGCGGACGCACGCGAAAAGATTCCTAAGGAGGCGTACAAGCGCAACATAGGAATGGCGACGCTCAACGCCATCGTCGCCGGCTTCGTCTTCGGGATTCTCGTGGCACTCGGTCTCCTCCTTCTCATCGTTCCGGGCATCTACCTCATCACGGCGCTCGTCTTCTTCATGCTCTTCATCGCACTCGAAGACGACAACTTCCTCGAAAGCCTGTCGTCGAGCTGGGAGCTTACGAAGGGTCGGAGGATGTCCGTCTTCCTCCTGCTCGTCGCGCTCCTCGTCGTGCAGATAGTTGTCGGTATACTCGGAGCCGTTGCGAGCGCCGTCGCGGGCGCGGTTCTGCCGCAGTTGGGCGCTATCGTTAACGTCGCCGTCGGTGCGGCGCTTGCCGTCTACTCGCTCGCCGTTCTGACCGACGCCTACTTCCAGCTAAGGGACGAGCGACCGCCGGCGGATGCAGAAGACCCTACCGACCCCACCGAAGACGTTCAGCCGGCTTAGACTCCGTAGAGTTCGCCGTACTTTTCGGACGCGTAATCGACGAAAGCGTCGGCGCTCAGTTCGTCGCCCGTCGCGCGTCGCACGAGTTCGTCGGTCTCGTACCGTTTTCCGTGCGCGTGAATCCCGTCACGTAGCCAGTCGCGCATCCCGCCGAAATCGCCGTCGCGCACCGCGGCGTCTACGTCTATCTCGTCACGCACCGCCGCGTCAATCTGCGCCGCGAGGACGCTACC
>JBKHFQ010000065.1:0-6911 GCA_046540135.1 Halobacteriales archaeon | reverse complement strand
GTTACCTCACGAATCTGTCCCTGGAAGCCGAACTACTGCGGCGTGAGATAACAAATGACACGAAGATATGGGAAGCACAGTCGGATGACTACGAGGAGGTTGAGAAGCGTATCTCCTCATCCCTGCGGGTCAAGGTCGGCGACACGTTACGCGACGTGCGCGAGCGCGAGATAGCCCCGCACGCGGTCGAGGCGACGGCGATGTACGGTGTCGTGACGCGTCTCGACGGCGGCGACCTTCCCGCCGGACTCGACCTCGTCGACAAGGCGTTGCTGTACGACCGCGGCTACCTGCGGCGCGGGGACGAGAAGCTCGAAAAGGACGACTTCGATATTGGCGACGGCGACGATGGACGCAACGGTATCCCCGTCACGTACCCGCGCGACGTTATCGCAGACCTGCTCAACGACGGCACCGACCGCGTCCATCCCGAACTCGAAGTCGAGAACGTTGTCATGCCGTCGGACGTGCTCGACGAGATGGTGGCGCGTCTCGACGAAGAGCCGATGTTCTCCACCAAGGAGCGGAACGAGTACGAGGAGCGCGTCCGCGAGGTGCGCGACTATCTAATCGAAAGGCAGGAGGACGACGTTCTGAACGCCATGACCTACGACGTACGTGTCGATGACGAGACGGTTGAGGAGTACGTCGAACACGTCTACGCTTGGGCGGAGGAAGAGACGGTCGAGACGCCGCGCGGAGAGGAGGAGCCTGACGCGCTCAAGATGAAGGTCTTCGAGACGGAGCATCTCGGACGTTTCGGGGAAGACGACTACGAAGGCGAAGAGCCTAACTCCGCCGTCGGGCGTTTCAGGCGGAACAAGATAGTGACGGCGATGAACGTACAGGCGTGGCGCGCCCGCGACGAGGGTTTCGCGGGCGGCTTCGACCCGCGCGAGATACCTGTGATGCAGAACGTGCTCACGACGTACGACTGGGACGACGTTCGGCGTATGTACGACGACTTCGAGCCGTCACAGTGGCGTAATCCTCCGACGGATACGGAGACGGAGCGTCTCAAGGAGAAGACGACGGAGACGCTCGTCGACGAGTTCGGATACTCGCCGGCGAGCGCGGAACTAACGTCGCGCCGGGTTCTTGAGGAGGTGGCAAGCCGATGGGGCTGAGGGACGACCTCGACAGATACCGGAAGGTCGGCGAGGAAAGACGCGACGACCTCGCCGACTTCATACAGTACGGCGACCTCGGACAGAGCCGCGGCGACGAGATACGTATACCTGTAAAGATAGTAGAACTGCCCGCCTTCGAGTACGACAGACGCGACCTCGGCGGGGTCGGACAGGGGGACGCCGAGGAGGGTGACGCGGTCGGACAGCCGCAGGAGGGTGACGGTGACGGCGAACCCGGAGAAGGGGAAGGCGAGCACGGCTACTACGAGATGGACCCTGAGGAGTTTGCCGAGGAACTCGAACAGGAGTTCGAGCTACATCTGGAGCCGAAAGGTAAGGCGGTCGTCGAGGAGAAGGAGGGCGATATGACCGATGTCGTCCGTTCCGGACCGCGTAGCACGCTTGACTTGGAGAGGATGTTCAAACGCGGTCTTCGACGCAAGCTCGCGTCTCAGTTCGACCCCGAATACGTGCGCGAGGCTCTGCGCGTTGACGAAACGGGTCCCGAAGAGGTCTACGAATGGGCACGGCGCGAACATATCAACGTCTCGAAGCGTTGGCTCGAAGAGACGTACGCCGAGATGGACGCAGACGAGCGGTCGCGTTGGTCGTCGTTCGAGGAGATGGAGGAGAACGTCGACCGCCGCACACCCGCCGAACTCGTCCGCGCCGACAGCCGCGTGCCGTTCAGGAGCGAGGACGAGCGTTACCGTTTCCCCGAGGTTGTCGAGGAACACGAGTCGAAGGTCGTCGTCGTAAACATACGTGACGTGTCAGGCTCGATGGGTGCGGAGAAACGCGAACTCGTCGAGCGCACCTTCACGCCGCTCGACTGGTACCTGCAGGGCAAGTACGAGGAGGCGGAGTTCGTCTACATCGCACACGACATCGACGCGTGGGAGGTCGACCGCGCCGACTTCTTCGGTATACAGTCGGGCGGCGGCACGAAGATTTCGTCGGCGTACGAACTCGCCGCCGAGATTCTGGACGAACGGTACCCGTGGAGCGACTGGAACCGGTACGTCTTCGCCGCCGGCGACGGCGAGAACTCGTCGAACGACTCGAAGGACCGCGTCGTGCCCCTCATAGAGGAGACCGACGCCAACCTGCACGCATACGTCGAGACACAGCCGTCGGGCGGTTCGGTCAACGCGACGCATTCGCAGGAGATGCGCGACGCCTTCGACGAGAACGAGGTGGTGGTGACGCAGGTTAACGCACGCGACGAGGTGATGGACGCCGTCTACACGGTTCTGCGAACAGCCGCACAGCCGGAGGTGGAGACATGAAACGCGAACTCGAAAAGCAGAACGAAGCACAAGAGTTACACGGGGTCGCAGAGGACGCACGCAAACTCGCCGAGAAGCTCGGCTTGGAGCCGTACGACGTCAAGTACTGGGTGGTCGACCACGACGACATAAACCGCGCCGTCGCGTACGGCGGATTCCAGACCCGGTACCCGCACTGGCGCTGGGGTATGAACTACGATAGACAGCGCAAGAAGGACCGTTTCACGCAGGCGCGTGTCTACGAACTCGTGGTTAACGACGACCCGTGCCACGCCTACCTGCAGGTCTCGAACGAACTCGCCGACCAGAAGGCTGTAATAACGCACGTCGAGGCACACGCCGACTTCTTCGCCAACAACCGGTGGTTCCAGGACCTCGCAGGCGGCTTCGATGCGGCGGCTACCCTCGCGCGTAACGCCGAAACAGTCGAAAGCTACATGGACGACCCCGAGGTTGACCGCGAGGATGTAGAGGAGTGGATAGACCACATCCTCTGCCTAGAAGACAACATAGACCAACACGGAACGTACGGAGCGTCCGCGGACGCCGACGACGAACTCGCGGAGAAGCTCGAACAGCTCGACCTGTCGGAAGAAGTGAAAGGGGAAGTCTTTGACGACGAATGGCTAGCTGAACGGCGCGACGACGGTAAGGGTCCACGCATCCCCGAGGAGCCGGAGAAGGATCTTCTCGCCTTCCTCGCCGAGCACGGAAAGGCATACGACGAAGAGACGGGTAAGGCGGTCAAGTACGACGACTGGCAACGCGACATAATCGAGATTCTGCGGCGCGAGGCGTACTACTTCGCGCCCCAGAAGATGACCAAGGTGATGAACGAGGGTTGGAGCGCGTTCTGGGAGTCGATAATGATGGGTAACGAGCGTTTCGCGGGCGACGACGAGATACTCACGTACGCCGATCACCAAGCAAAGGTCCTGTCCGGCGGCGGTCTCAATCCGTACAGCCTCGGAAAAGAGCTTTGGGAGTACGTCGAGAACGTGACCAACCGCGACGAGGTTGTGCGCTCCCTTCTCAAGGTCGACGGCGTCACTCCCGCGACGTTCCACGACGTTATCGACTTCGACGCCGTTCAGGACGCTCTACGTCCGAAGTATCCGCTCGACGATGTCCGAGACGACACCCTCGACGAACTCCGTGTGCTTGACACCAAGGTCGACCACGACGCGCTCGAAGCCGCACGCGACGGAGAAATAGACCTTTCGCGCCATCCGTGGAAGGTGCTGAGCTACGAGGGTCTCGCCGAGCGCAACTACTCGCTTACGCGTCCGCAGAACCGTGGCTTCGTGCAACGTATCGGACGCGACGAACTCGAAGAGACGTACCGTTATCTGTTCGACGTGGAGGAGTACGCGTCGGTAGAGGAAGCCCTCGAAAACGTCGACCGTACGGCAGGCTGGGAGAGGATGCGCGACGTGCGCGCGACACATAACGACGTGACGTTTATAGACGAGTTCCTGACGGAGGAGTTCGTCAAGGAGAACGGGTACTTCGCTTACGAACACAGCCACGCAACGGGCGGCTACCATGTGTCTAGCACCGACTACGAGGATGTCAAAAAGAAGCTCCTCCTGCGTTTCACCAACTTCGGTAAGCCGACGGTCGTCGTTGAGGATGCCAACTACGACAATGCGGGCGAACTCCTACTCGTCCACCGTTACAACGGTGTGGTGCTCGACAGCGAGAAGGCGAAACGGACGCTCGAACGCGTCCACGCGCTCTGGGGTCGCCCCGTCAACCTCAAGACGGTCGAGAAGGATATAGACGACAACGTGATGAAGATGGCACGGAGACGCGGTAAAGAGCCGGAGCCGAACGAAAAACCCGTCGTGATAAGGTACGACGGCGAGGGTTTCGAGACGCGCGAACTCGACGCCGACGAAGAGGACGGTCTCACAGCGACGGGTCTCGACTACGATACGCGCCCCGACGACTGGCTCTAATCGTTTCTCGTAGGTAGCGCGGAGACGAACCGCGAGATAAGCCTGTCCGCCGTGACTGCGACGTTCACGACCGTTCTACCCACCGGACCCATCCGTTTACGGACGAGGTAGTCACGTATCACGGGGAAGAAGTCGTAGTCGTCGTCGAGGGTGTAGAAGATGCCTTCAAGGACGGTCGTGGTACGGAACAGAAGCGCGAGGTCGCGCGGCACGCGCATCGGGAACTCGTACATATCCTCCTGTAGTTCGTCTATCATATCCTCGACGCGTTCTTCGTCTATCTCCCTCCCCCTGACGTTGTCGAGCATGATGCGGAACATACGGCGCGCTATCTCGCGGTCTACCTCAGGGTCGAGCGCACCCATGTCGATGAAGGAGTTTATCATGTTGTCGACATCGTTGCGTGATATAGCGACGTAGAAGTCGAAGATACCGTTGCGTGTCTCGTCGCTCACACGTCCGATGATGCCGAAGTCGTAGAAGACGACGCGTCCGTCGGGCGTGACCGCGAGGTTTCCGGGGTGCGGGTCGGCGTGAAAGACGCCGTCTTCGAGTATCATCTGTATGTAGGCGCGCTGTAGGTCGCCGACGACGCGAGAGGGGTCGATTCCTTTTGCGCGCAACCCCTCTACGTCCGTAATCTTGGTTCCATCGACGTACTCCATCGTGATGACACGGTCGCTCGACAGTTCGTCGACGACGCGCGGAACCACGACGGGTTCGTCGCTCAGGTTCTCGCGTATCTTCTTTATCGACCGCGCCTCACGCCCGTAGTCGGTCTCCTCGCGTATCGCCTCCTTGAACTGGTCGGCGAGGTTCGAGAGGGTGAACCGCTGACCCTCCTTGGCGAAACGCAGAACGAAAGGTAACGTCGACTCTATGACGCGCAGGTCGGTCTCGATACGGTCACGGACACCCGGACGGAGTACCTTCACAGCGTACTTCTCACCGCCTCGTTCTGCGACGTGGACCTGACCGATGCTCGCGCCGCTTATGGGTTCGCGCTCGAAACGCGTGAAGACACGTTCGGGATCGCCGATATCCGCCTCCAGAACCCTCTGTACCTCGTCGTAGGGTGCGGGAGGAACGTCGTCCTGTAGCTTCGACAGCGTTTCCGTGTAGGCTTCGGGGAGGGCGTCGGGTCGGGTCGAAAGAACCTGACCGAACTTGATAAACGTGGGTCCGAGTGATAGGAACTTGTCCAGAAGGACCTCAGCCCTCTGACGGTGCGTTTCTTCCGAGACATCGCGCGGACCCCCGAACAGTATGAACCTCTTTCTATCACGCAGAAAGACGAACGCGAGGGGGACGAAAGCCGCGAGAATCACAGCAAGTCGGTAGGCTGTGTAGACTCTTTCACGCACTCGTAGACTCATTCGCTCATAGTACGTCGGCGCTACGTTTTCGAGTTTCGGTATAACGGAGTGAACCGTCGGGTTGACACGGATACCAAGGACGATACAGAAACCGGAACCATTATGCGCTTTTAGGCTAGCCTAAAGCATTAGAGGAGTCGAACGGATGACCCTAAGCAACCCCAGTCTATCCGGGACAGAAGCCCACGAAGCCCTTCAGGTAGTCAAAGAGGAGTGTAGAACAGTATCGAGAAAACTCACCGAGTTAGAGCGTTTCCGTCGAAGGATTCGGGAGATGAATACATTAGACGGCGGTCGGTCCACCGGAACGCAGGCAAGCGATGGCGGTGGGGTCAGAGCGGTAACGTCGACCAGGTCAACGGGATGCGTCTGCGGTGATGTCGTAGATGCTTTCGACGGGAGCCTAAACAGATGTGAAGATACGAGTCTGGAGAGGGCTATGTCCGGGGAGCTCGGGAAGGAGATAGCGTCTACGATACTGCAGGACAGAAGCTCAAAGCTGAGTTCGGGGTTGAAGGGAGCTATCCTACACTCGGTAGACGAAAGAAGGTCCCAACTCCGTGTATTAGAGAAAGCCCTTGAGAAGGAGAAGAGGTCTGTGAGTGAGACTGTTAAGCTACTGGAATCGATAAACGAAAGCTTGGTTACCGAAGGGTCTCTTATTGACCTCGGCTTCGACGAACTCCGACAGAGACACGGGACGTTAATCTACCTCAGGGAAGACTGTGAAGACCGGATTCAGGAAAGACAACAGACCCTGTCGGAGACTACGAAGGAAGCGGCGGTAGCGGGTCTGAGACATATGTCTCTCATAGAGTACCTGTACGAGGGGCTTGAGGTAGAACACCCGGTACTTTCCACGTTGACAGAGGCTATCCGAGTCTGCGAAGAAAACGAAATGGAGGTGAGGAAGCATATATGCAAGGTCGTGTGACAAACAACCCGAACCTCGATGTCAGCATACGCGGGAGGGCATGACGTATGGGTCCACGGTCCAAACGTGGTCGCCTCTGGGCGTGGGTCTACCTAGGTTTATTCGAAGAGGAGGAGGACACAGAAGAGGAAGAGTAGAGGTTCGCCGCGCCGAGAACTACCGCCGCCGCCAGGACTCGAACCTGGGACCACCTCGTTAACAGCGAGGCGCTCTACCAGCTG
>JBKHFQ010000064.1:0-6938 GCA_046540135.1 Halobacteriales archaeon | reverse complement strand
CGATGACGGCGACGGTTCACCGGCAGATAGTTAACGCGCGCGTCCCAACGTCGCCGCATGTTGGCACACGCCATACAGGTCGTGCCGTTGGTACCGAACAGCGTCGTAATCATCGCGCTCGCGTTGATACTCGTCGCTCTGTGGCAGTCGGTCGAAATCGTGCAGGCGTACGAGAAACGCGCCCTGACGGTCTTCGGTGAGTACCGTCGTCTTCTCGACCCGGGTATCAACTTCGTGCCGCCGTTCGTCAACAACACGTACACGTTCGACATGCGGACGATGACCGTCGACGTGCCGCGCCAGGAGGCGATTACGCGCGACAACTCGCCCGTTACGTGCGACGCCGTCGTCTACATGAAGGTGATGGACGCCAAGAAGGCGTTTCTCGAAGTCGACAACTACCGAAACGCCGTCTCGAACCTCGCCCAGACGACGCTCCGTAGCGTCATCGGCGACATGGAACTCGACGACACGCTCAACAAGAGACAGGAGATAAACGCACGCATACGTCAAGAACTCGACGAGGCAACCGACGCGTGGGGTATACGCGTGGAGTCCGTCGAGGTCCGCGAGGTCAAGCCGAGCGCCGACGTCCAGGATGCGATGGAACAGCAGACGAGCGCCGAAAGACGTCGCCGTGCAATGATTCTGGAGGCGCAGGGTGAGCGCCGCTCCGCCGTCGAGACGGCGGAAGGTGACAAGCAGGCGAACATCATACGCGCGCAGGGTGAGAAGCAGTCGCAGATTCTGGAGGCGCAAGGTGACGCTATCTCGACCGTCCTGCGCGCCAAGTCGGCGGAGTCGATGGGCGAGCGCGCAGTCATCGAGAAGGGGATGGAGACGCTCGAAAAGGTCGGCGAGGGCGAGTCGAACACCTTCGTCCTGCCGCAGGAACTCACGTCGCTCGTCTCGCGGTACGGCAGGCATCTCACGGGAGGCGACGCATCGCTCGGCGACGCATCGCTCGACTCGCTGGAGTTCGACGACGAGACACGCGAACTCATCGGGCTGGACGACATAGAGGAGATACTCGGTCAGATAGACGAGGAGGCGGAGATGGACGTACAGAAGATGGAGGAGCGCGCGCAGGCGGTCAAGGAGGGCGCGGACCCGACCGATATACGCGACCCCGACGAGGTCGTTGAGGAGATGGAGGACGACTTCAACCCGGAGGAGACGAAGGAGAACTTTGACGCCGACGAGACCAAGAGCGGCTTCGAGGCGGACACCGACGAGGACGATAGCTAACTTTTTACCAGCGTCGTCCGTAGCCCGCGTACCAGATGGCTGCGGAGAACGTTGATTCGAAAGAGCGCTGGGAAGAGTTCTACCGTCGGTACTACAAGAACGAGATTGGCAAGGTCGCGCAGGGCGAAAAGACGTCGCTCGCCGTCGACTACGCCGATGTCGAGACGTACGACCCCGACCTCGCCGACGACCTCGTTCTCCATCCCGATGAAACGCGCCGCGCCGCCGAGGACGCCCTTGCCGACTTCGACATCGCGGCGGACGTCTCGCTCGAATCCGCGCGCGTCCGTTTCTCAGGCTTCCGTCCCACTACAGGTATACGTTCGATACGTTCGGACGATGTCAACAAGCTAATCGCGGTCGAAGGTATCGTCCGCAAGGCGACCGAGGTACGCCCCAAGGTGCTCGATGCCGCGTTTGAGTGCCAGCGGTGCGGCACGCTCACGACCGTCGAACAGACCGGACAGGAGTTCTCGGAGCCGCACCAGTGCCGCGGATGCGAGCGCCAAGGACCGTTCCGTCTCCTCGAAGACCAGAGCGACTTCGTCGACGCCCAGAAGCTACGCGTACAGGAGTCGCCTGAAGGTCTACGCGGCGGACAGACACCTCAGAAGATAGATGTCAACATAGAGGGCGATATAACGGGTAAGGTCTCGCCGGGCGACCGCGTGACAGCGACCGGCGTCCTGCGCGCGATACCCGACGACGGCTCCACGACGTTCGAGGTCTTCATAGAAGGGAACAACGTCGAGATAGAGGACCAGGACTTCGAGGACTTCGAGATAACGGAGGAGGACGTGGAGACTATACGAGAAATTGCCTCCTCACCGAACCTGTACGAGAACATACGGGACTCGTTCGCGCCTTCTATCTACGGCTACGAGACGGAGAAGCTTGCCATGATACTCCAGCTATTCGCGGGGGTGAAGAAGAGCCTGCCCGACGGCACGCGTATACGCGGCGACATGCATATCCTCCTCATAGGCGACCCCGGTACGGGTAAGTCTCAGCTTCTCCAGTACGCCCAGAAGATAGCTCCGCGCGGAATCTACACGAGCGGTAAGGGGGCGACGTCGGCGGGTCTTACCGCCGCGGCGGTTCAGGACGACTTCGGCGACGGCAAATGGACGCTCGAAGCCGGTGCGCTCGTACTTGCCGACAAGGGTATCGCGTGCGTTGACGAGGTCGACAAGATGGATCAGAACGACCGTAGCGCGCTCCACGAGGCACTGGAGCAACAGCAGGTCTCGATAGCTAAGGCAGGCATAAACGCGACGCTCAAGTCGCGGTGTTCGCTCCTCGGCGCCGCGAACCCCAAGTACGGGAGATTCGACAAGTACGAGGGTATCGCCGAGCAGATAGACCTCGAACCCGCGCTCATTTCGCGTTTCGACCTCATCTTCACCGTGACGGATGACGTCGACGAAGAGGAGGATGCCAACATAGCGGGACATATACTCCAGACCAACTACGCAGGAGAGGTAGACGCATCGGGCGAGGACGCCGGCGACGAGATGGAGGAGATAGATCCCGATATCGAACCCGAAACCCTGCGCAAGTACGTCGCGTACGCGCGGCGCGAGTGTAACCCGACTATGACCGGCGAGGCGCGAGAGCGTATACAAGAGTTCTACGTCGACCTACGCGCTCAGGGCGGTGACGGCGACGCCGTGCCCGTGACGGCGCGTAAGTTGGAAGCTCTCGTACGTCTCGCTGAGGCGAGCGCCCGCGTCCGTATCAGCGACAAGGTCGAGATGCGCGACGCCGAACGCGCTATCGAGGTCACGACGGCGTCGCTCGACCAGGTCGGACGCGACCCCGAAACGGGCGAGTTCGATATCGACGTAATCGAGTCGGGTACGTCGCAGACACAGCGCGACCGTATCAAGGGTATCAAGGAGATAATCAGCGTCGTCTGCGACGACAGCGACGACGGCAAGGCGTCGTTGGAGGAGATTATCGAACTCGCCGAGGAACACGACATGAGTCCGGAGAAGACTCGCGAGGAGATAGACGACTTACGACGACGCGGTGAGTTAATAGAGCCTGAGAAGGACCACTTCCGGTTGGTCTGACGGTTCAGTTTCGACGGTCAGACAACGCCCGTCTCCTCGACGGCGTTCTCCGCCGCATCTCGCGTTATGCCGGTCAGAACGGTGTACCGTTCGGGACGTATCTCCTCCGTCCGCACCAGAGCGTCGACGACCTCGTCGCGCGAGAAGCCGAGTTCCTCGGCGGTCGTCGGCGCCCCTATAGTATCCAGGGCGTCGCGTATCGAACGCCAGTCGCCGCCGTGGAGGTACATTGTAACTATAGAACCGACGCCGCACTGTTCGCCGTGCAGTGCGCGTTCGCCGTCGATACGGTCAAGCGCGTGCGAGAACTTGTGTTCGCCGCCGCTCGCGGGGCGTGACGAACCCGCGATGGACATAGCGACGCCCGACGAGACGAGCGCCTTGACGACGACCCAGGTGCTCTCCTCGAATCCGGGGCGTATCGAGTCGGCGTTCTCGACCAGAATCTCGGCGGTCATCTCGCTCAGCGCGCCTCCGTACCTGCTGTAGTAGGCGTTCTGTAGACGGCGCGCGAGACGCCAGTCGAGGACGGCGGTGTAGTTGGAGATTATGTCTGCGCATCCGCTCGCCGTGAGACGGAAAGGTGCGTCGGCGAGAACCTCGGTATCGGCGACGACGCCGAGCGGCGCGCTCGCCTCGACCGAGTGCCGCCTGTTGCCGTCCGGAATCGACGCGCGCGAAGACGTAATACCGTCGTGCGACGCGGCGGTGGGCACGCTCACGTAAGGCGCATCGACCTCGTCCGCCGACACCTTCGCCGTGTCTATCGGCACGCCGCCGCCGACGCCGAGGAGAACGTCGGCGTCGAACTCCCGCGCCACCGAAGTCGTCTTTTCAACCGAGTCGAAGCCCGCCTTCTCGACGACTACGGTTTCGACCGCGAGTCCGTCGTTCTCCACATGCCTCGCTACCTCGTCGCCTGCAACACTCCGCGTCGTCGGAGACGTGACCACGAGAGCGCGCTCGAATCCCAGACGCGTCTCCAGTACATCGGGCACCTCGCCGAGTACGTTGTGACCGACGACGACGTTCCGTGGCAGGTTTATCCATTTCGACTTGCCGAACCCGTCTGCCATTTCGTTGACAAACGGCGGTGTCGGTTTTAAGACTACCGCCTCCTTGCGCCACGAAAGGCATATGCGCTTCCGTCCCTTAGCCTGACACAGAATGTCAGAGTCAGCCACATCCATCACGCTCATCGGGACTTCACTCGCCGAGGTAGGTCAGGAGTTCGTCTACCGCGGCGGCACAGAGGCGTGCGAGGACTGCCCGCACAGCGACAACTGCCTCAACCTCGACGAAGGCGTACGTTACCGCGTAATGGACGTACGTGACGGCGGTCAGGAACTCGACTGCGCCGTACATGAGGGCGGCGTGCGCGCCGTCGATGTCGCTGAGTCCCCCGTGCTGGCGCAGGTTCCGTCGAAGAAGGCGTTCGAAGGCTCCGACGTTACCATAGAGGATGACGCCTGCGACCGCACCGACTGCCCCGCTTACAAGTTCTGCGTCCCCGACGGCTTCGACTTCGGTGAGCCTTACACGATAAACGAGGTCGTCGGCGACAACCCCGCCGACTGCCACTACGACCGTTCGTTGAACCTCGTTGAACTCGAAAAGAAGTGACGGTAGCCGGACAGCGCGTTACGGTTCCACCTGTTTCTTCTCCATCTCCTCCAGCCGCTTTCTGTAGTAGAGGACGACGACCACAGCGGCGACGACAAGAGCGGCAAGCACGCCGATGAGGACGTACGGGTAGCCGCGCTGGTAGTACTCGACGGTCACGTACCTGCCGCGTTCAAGCGCGTCCCACCGAACGGTAAGCGGCTCCTCGGAGGTCACGTTGTAGCCCGCGGGCGATATACGTCCGAGGAAGAAGTCGCGCGCGTCCGTACCGGGGGGTAGGTGGACGGCGACGCTCCCCGAAACGGGAGACGGATGCGTGAACGACGTTCCGGTCTTTTCGGCTACGTACGCGATACGTCCCTCTTCGGACGGGGGTTCGATGACCGTCCTGTCGCCCGAACTGTCGACCTCGGTGACGTTGGTGACGTTTCCGTCTTCCCTGAAACGGACTCCCGCAACCTGAACCGCGTTGTCGCCCCCGAACGGGTCGCGCTCCCATACCTCGAACTCCGAGCCGTTGAGGCTATCGACGCGCACGACGGCGGTGAAGGTGTCGTCGTCGATGTAGTACGTCGTGTCCGCCGACGTGTTCCACCGGTCGCCGTACTCAACCTCGCCCTCCTGTGGCAACGGGGAGACGCAGCCGGTCAGAAACGCGACGGCGACGAGGAGGAGCGCGAGGGCTACACGACGACGCATTTCATCTCGCCCTCCAGATACTTGCCGACGCTGGCGAGTAGACCGGGTGGGTCGGTACCGGGCGCACAGACGACGCTCTGTTCGAGAAGACCGAGGCGCTCGACCGTCACGATGTCGTTGGCGTGTCCCGCACGGTTCACCGTAGCGCGCACCTCGGCGCGCGTACACGAGTTGACGTTTAGGCGCCCCGTCTCACCCTTACGCCAAGACCAGAGTTCGTCAACCTGGTCGTCGGACAGGCTTGCGTCGCCGTCCTCGACGACCACCTCAAGCGGCGCGTGCTGTACGAGACCGTAACGCTCGCGTATGTCCGCAGGCGTGCCGCGTCCGAGGTCCTCAAGCGACCCGGTCGGTACGCGTACGTCGACGCCTATGTCGACGACGAAGCCGTCGTCCCCCCATCCTTCGAGCGTGCCGAGGCACGTCTCACCGTCACGCGGTTCGGTCGTGTACTCGCCGAACTCGTCGACGAGAAGCGCAAGAGCCGCCTCCGCATCGTCTCCCACGCCGCTCACCTCCAGACGGTCGTCGTCGCGCAACTGAACCTCGTGTTCGAACTCTAGTTCAGAGAGACGGTCGGCGATAACGCCGCGCGCCGAGTCGAGTGCGCGTTCGCCCGCGTCGCCGGCGACGTATATCTTGGCGTTCAGGACGCTCCTCATCGAGGGTAACCCCCCGAACGTAACCCGTTCGACCTGTTAGACGCCTTACAGGCGTCGATATAGCTATGGCTGTAAGCCGCCCCCTGCACATAGCCGTTCACCGTCCTTCTCATCCCTCGACCTTCTCCAGTTCCTCGACGAGTTCGTCGTGGCGCTCGTCCATCGCCTCAACGAGGTCGTCGTTGTCCATGGGTTCGAGGTCGGCACCGCACTCGGGGCAGTTGAACGAGAGGTCCATGGCTTCCTCGAACTCGAAACGGATGCCGTCGACCTCACAGATGTAGAACTCGTGGGTCCTTTCGTATTCAAGGCGCTCTTCCAGCGCGTCACCGAGCTTACGCATCTCGTCGTTGAGCTTGTCGGGGATGTTGTCGTACTCGAAGCTCCAGAGGTAGGTGTACCAGCCGCTTTCCTCATCGCGGTCGCGCCTGTACGACGCGAGGTCGTTCTCGTACAGTATGAACAGGGTGCGGCGCACCACCTTGGGGTCGATGTCGAGCTTCTCGGCGAGGTCCTCGTCCACGATTTCGTCCTCGACGGGGTTCATCGCCACGGGCATACCTTCCGCGCCGACGACCTCGGCGAGGTACGCCTGTACGACGTCGTCGCTCAGAAGCTCGTCAAAATCACT
>JBKHFQ010000063.1:0-6975 GCA_046540135.1 Halobacteriales archaeon | reverse complement strand
CGCGTCTACGCCGTCTCCGTCGTTGCCGCCGTCGGTGTCGCGGCGTACTCGTTCCTTACCTTCTCCGGATTCTGAACCGACGACCGCAACCGACTTTGCGCGCGCCGACGCACGCCTACCATGGACTACGCAGAAGCAGGCGTCGATATCGACGAAAGCGACGACGCCGTCGCGGCACTCGCGGCGCGAATCGCGGGCGGAGGCGGCGAGTACGCCGGCACGTTCGAACACGGCGACGACACGCTCGCGCTCACGACCGACGGTGTAGGAACCAAGATACTCGTCGCGGAGGCGGTCGACGACTACTCGACGGTAGGCATCGACTGTGTGGCGATGAACACCAACGACCTCGTGGCGATGAACGTCGAACCTCTCGCGTTCGTCGACTACCTCGTCGTCGAGGAACCCGACGACGGTGTCTCAGCCGAGATAGGCGAAGGACTCGCCGAAGGGGCGGAACGCGCAGACGTGACTGTCGTAGGCGGCGAGACCGCCGTCATGCCGGAGGTCGTCGACGGCGTCGACCTCGCGGGTTCGTGCGTCGGCGCGGCGAACGAGGGTATCGTCGACGGTTCGCGTATAGAGACCGGCGACGCCCTCGTCGGAATCGCATCGAACGGCGTCCACTCGAACGGTCTGACGCTCGCCCGCAAGGCGCTTACCGGCGGCGACAAGGAGGCGTACCACGAAACCGTGCCGTACGACGACGCGACAGTCGGCGAGGAACTCCTCGAACCCACGCGTATCTACACCTCGCCTCTCGAAGCCGCGCGCGAGCACGACGTGCGTGGAATGGCGCATATCACGGGCGGCGGGTTTACGAACCTCGAACGGCTCGCCGACGCGCGGTTCGTCGTCGATGACCCTCTACCGGCGCAACCCGTCTTCGACCTCATCGCCGAACGCGGCGACGTTGAGCGCGACGAGATGTTCCGCACGTTCAACATGGGAACGGGCTTCGTTCTCGTCGTTCCCGAGCACGAAGCCGAAGACGTCGCGGCGACCGTAGACGGACGCGTCATCGGACGTGTCGAAGAAGGCGACGGCGTCGAGGTCGACGGTATAGAGCTTTAGCCCGTCACGCGTTTCAGAACCTCGTCGCGCGACGTTTCGACGCCGAGCGACGAAAAGAAACGTGCCACGTTCTCGCAGTCGTTCTCCAACAGGTCGTCTGCGCGCGGATGCTTAACGTCGACCGACTGCCCCATGTCGATGACGACGATATCCCCGTCGTGGACGAGAAGGTTGTACTCGCTCAGGTCGCCGTGTACGATACCCGCGTTGTGGAGGCGTGACGCGTACTCGACAACGACCTCGTAACACGTCTTAGGGTTCTCAATGCCGACCTCACGCAACTGCGGCGCGCGTACGCCGTCGTCGCCGACGAACTCCGAGACGAGGACGTTGCGCTCGTGTGCCACGGGTTCGGGAACGCGCACGCCTGCGTCGGAGGCGCGCCGAAGGTTCGAGAACTCGCGCCGCACCCACTCGACGACGAGTTCCTTCTTGCTCCGCGCACCCTCGAAACGCGGGTCGCCTTCCAGATAGCGCCGCATATCGTCGAACGACGACGTGGCGACGCGGTAGATTTTGAGCGCGACCTCTCCGTCGCGTCCGTCCGCCTCGACGACGTTCGCCTCCTTACCCGACGACACCACCCCACCGACGGCGCGTACGTGACCGTCGCTTACGAGCTTGTAGAGCGCCCGAAGCGTCGGTTCGTCAAAGACCTCCGCCTCGACGTCGTACGCATCCGTGTCGCGTAGGCGTTCCTCGAACTCGCGTAGTTCGGTGTCGTCCACCTCGCGCTCGCGCCCGACCGTCTCGTCCTCGTCTATCTCGCCCGCGAGTTCCTCGTCGGCGTCGCGCTCGGCGTCGGTCGCGTCGCGTTCGTCTTCCACGTTCCGTTTCGGCGGCACGCGGGGAAAAGGGTTCTGAGTAGACAGAAACGTTGACGAATCCGTGTATCCGCGGCTACGTGAGCGTTGCACGCCCTTCGAGACAACCGCTGTGGCGATTGGAGCGTCGCCGACACGGACAAAACGTCGTTCTGTCGCCGAGTAGGGTGTGATGCGTACGAGACGCGGACGGTCAACCGAGGTCTGACGGAAGTTATTATCTATAACCCACATCAGCAATAAACTTGGCTAAGATACGCCGTCCGGATAACAATCAAGTTAATAAAAACGTAGCACGAATATCTCGGCGATGGATACCTCCGACGACGACGGGGGGTCCGTGGAACCTGCCGCCGAAGCCACGGACCGTTTCTCCGTACCCGGAATGGACTGCCCCTCGTGCGCAGGGAAGGTTGAGAAGGCTCTGAGCGGAGTGGAGGGCGTCGAGACGTGCGATCCGCGTCCGGCGACGGGTACGGTCGTAGTGACCTACGACACGGAGACAGCGACCAGACCCGATATCGTCGCGGCTATTGAGGGGGCGGGGTACGAGGTCCGCGACGGAGACGACAGGGACGCCGAAAGCCGTGAGGTCTGGCGGTCGGCGCGCGCTCTCAAGACGGGGATAAGCGGGGTCCTCTTAGCCGTCGGTCTGATGTTCGAGTTTCTTCTGACATCGGCGAACGCCCCGCTCGTCACCGTCGTCGGTGAACCCCTCATGGTTGCGGACGCCATGTTCCTCGTCGCGGTCGCCGTAGGCGGACAGGAGATACTCCGTAACGGCTACTACTCGGCGAGAAGCCTCAGTCTGGACATCGACTTTCTGATGACCGTGGCGATACTCGGTGCTCTCACCGCGAGCATCGTCTTCGGAGAGGCTCTCTACTTCGAAGCCGCGACACTAGCCGTCCTGTTTAGCTTCGCCGAACTTCTCGAAACCGCCTCGATGGACCGTGCAAGGAACTCGTTACGCGAACTCATGGACCTCTCCCCCGAAGAGGCGACGGTAAAACGCGGCGACGGCACCGAGACCGTCCGGGTCGAGCAACTCGTCGTCGGGGATGTGGTCGTCGTTAAGCCCGGCGAGAAGATACCGGCGGACGGGGTCGTCGTCCGGGGGAACAGCGCCGTCAACCAGGCTCCTATCACGGGTGAGAGCGTCCCCGTCGACAAGACGACAGGCGACGATGTCTACGCCGGCACCGTCAACGAGGAGGGATACCTTGAGGTCGAGGTGGCTTCGGAAGCCGGCGACGACACGCTCTCGCGTATCGTTGAGATGGTTGAGGACGCCCAGTCTAAGAAGACGGAGCGCGAGCAGTTCGTCGAGAGGTTTGCCGGCTACTATACGCCCGTCGTCGTCGCCTTTGCTGTCGCCGTCACCCTTGCAGGACCCTCGGTTCTCGGAGTTACGTGGTCGCGCTCCGTCGTCTACGGTCTGACCTTGCTAGTCCTCGCGTGCCCCTGCGCCTTCGTCATATCGACGCCCGTCTCCGTCGTTTCGGGCGTCACGAGCGCCGCGAAGAACGGCGTTCTGATAAAAGGTGGTTCGCATCTCGAAGCGACGGGTGGGGTTGATGTCGTCGCCTTCGACAAGACGGGGACCGTCACCAAGGGCGAACTCACCGTGACCGATGTCCTTCCCCTCAACGGCAACACGGAGGATGATGTCCTTCGGTGTGCGCGTGGTCTTGAGGAGCGTAGCGGGCACCCAATCGGCGAGGCTATCGTTGAGAAAGCCGAGGGCGTCGAAGCTTCCGAGCGCTCAGTCGAGGGCTTCGAAAGCATCACGGGTAAGGGCGTCCGTGCCGAGATTGAAGGCACACCGCACTATGCCGGAAAGCCGGGTCTTTTCGCCGAACTCGGATTCGACCTCTCTCACGTCCACGCGACGACCGACGGGGGTGCCGTGACGCAGACGACGCGGAGCATCTGTGAGCGGAACGACTGCCTCGACCTTCTCTCCGATACCGTCCCAGAACTCCAGTCGGAGGGCAAGACGGTGGTTCTCGTCGGCACCGAGGACGAACTCGAAGGCGTCATAGCCGTCGCCGACGAGGTCCGACCTGAAGCCAAGCGCGCCGTCTCGCGTCTGAAACAGCTCGGCGTTGAGAGGACCGTCATGCTCACGGGCGACAACGAACGGACCGCGAAGGCGGTCGCCGAAGCCGTCGGTATCGACGACTACCGCGCCGAACTCCTTCCCGACGAGAAGGTCGAGGCTGTCGAGAAACTTGTCGACGAACACGACGGCGTGGCGATGGTAGGCGACGGAATCAACGACGCGCCCGCGATGGCAACGGCGACGGTCGGCGTCGCCATGGGTGCCGCAGGCACCGATACGGCTCTCGAAACCGCCGATATCGCGCTCATGACCGACGACCTGACGAGGCTACCCTATCTGTACGAACTCGCACGCGACGCCAACGGGGTTATTCGTCAGAACATCGTCGCAAGCCTCGGCGTCAAGGCTGGACTCGCCCTCGCCGTCCCCTTCGGCGTTGTCCCCATCTGGCTCGCCGTCCTCGCGGGCGATGTCGGTATGACCGTCGGGGTGACGGGGAACGCGATGCGTCTCTCACGCGTTCGCGCCGAGTAGCCCGAATTCGAATCCGTCAGCTATTTTGACGCCGTTGACGCGTATAACCCAGCCCAATGACCGACGACACGTCCACCTTCCGTGACTCCTACCCGGGTCCGCGCGAGACCCTCCGTACCTTCGCCATCGGCATCTGCATGGGGAGCGCCGACGCCGTTCCGGGCGTATCTGGCGGTACCATCGCGCTTATCGCGGGAATCTACGGACGCCTCATCCGTATGGTTACGGCTGTCACACCCCGCCGCATCTGGAGACTTGTCGCGGCTCTCGCACCTTACGACGGACGCGTCTCGTCGCGCGAAGCCTCCGAGGTCTGGGACGAACTCGACGGATGGTTCGGTCTTGCTCTCGTCACGGGGGTCGTCGTCGCCGTGGTCGTCGTCACACGTGTCGTCCACGTTACGAGCCGTACGAACCCGACGCTTCTGTTCGGCTTCTTCTTCGGTCTCATCGCCGCCTCCGCTGTCGTACTTCTTCGTGAGCTTGAGGTCGAAACTGCGTTCCATGCGGGCGTCGGGGTCGCCGGCTTCGTCGTCGCATTCGTCCTCTCAGGCTCCGCAACCCTCCTCCAAGGAGGCGGTCTACTCGTCGTCTTTGCCTCCGGCGCGGTAGCCGTGAGCGCCATGATACTCCCCGGCGTCTCAGGCTCACTTCTTCTCGTCCTACTCGGACAGTACACGCGTCTCTCGACGACGCTCACGCGTTTCGTCGACGCCCTCGCCGCGACGGCGACGGGTGCGGAAGCCGACGGCCTCACCGAAAACGGGGCGGTCGTAGCCGTCTTCATCGTCGGCGGTCTGGTCGGTCTGTTCACCGTCTCGCGCGTCGTCAGGCACGCCCTCGACCGTAACCGCCGTGCCACTATGGCTTTCCTCGTCGCCCTCGTCGTCGGCGCTCTCCGTGCCCCTGTCGAGAGGGTCAGCGCCGATGTCGGCTTCTCGACCGACGTGGCGGTCGCGTTCGCGGTCGCCGCCGCCGTCGGTGCTGTCGCCCTCCTCCTCCTCGACTGGTACGCCGTAGACCTCGACCTCGACACCGTGGATACGTCACGGTGATACACCACAACCTATTAGAAATCTCCCCCCGCACGCCTACGCATGAGCCGTAACATCCGTGTCGAGGGGTCGAAGGCGACGCCCGTCGCCGACCGCCGTATCGAACTCGTGGAGCGCAAGGGTATAGGACACCCCGATACGCTCTGCGACGGAATCGCCGAGTCGGTGATGCGCGCCCTCTCGCAGGAGTACCTCGACCGTTTCGGCGGTATCCTGCACCACAACACCGACGAGTCGCAGTTGGTCGCGGGACGGTCGGACCCTCAGTTCGGCGGAGGTAACGTCGTTCAGCCTATCTACATACTCATCGTAGGACGTGCCACGAAGGAGTTCGACGGCGAGTCCATCCCCGCCGACTCCATCGCCGTCGAAACCGCGCGACAGTACGTCCGCGACTCGCTCGAAAACATCGACACCGAGTCGGAGGTCATCGTCGACTGCCGTATGGGAGAAGGCTCCACCGACCTCAAGGACGTCTTCGAACCCGACGCCGGAAGCGCACCCAGCGCAAACGACACCTCGTTCGGAATCGGCTACGCGCCCTTTTCGCCCACCGAGCGCGTTGTCCACGACACGGAGCGCGCAGTCTACAACGACCTCCGCGGTGACATCCCTGCTGTCGGTGAGGATGTCAAGGTCATGGGCAAACGCGACGGCGATACCCTCGACCTGACCGTCGCGGTCGCAACCGTCGCAAAACACGTCGACGACCTAGACGCCTACATCAGCGTAATGGACGACGTCGAGGAGTTCGTGCGCGGCGTCGCCACCGAACGTTTCGACGGCGAGGTCAACGTCTCCGTCAACACCGCCGACGACCGCGAGGCGGGAGAAGACGCCGTCTACCTCACCGAGACGGGAACGAGCGCCGAGATGGGCGACGACGGAAGCGTCGGACGCGGAAACCGCGCGAACGGTCTCATCACCCCGGCACGCGAGATGAGCCTCGAAGCCGCGAGCGGAAAGAACCCGTTCAACCATATCGGAAAGCTGTACAACCTACTCGCAGGCGAACTCTCGAACCAAGTCTACGAGGAGGTCGACGGCGTCGAGGAGGCGAGCGTCAAGCTACTCTCCCAGATAGGCTCCCCAATCGACGAGCCACAGGTCGCCGCGGTCAACGTCCACACCGAGGACGGCGTCTCCGCCGAAGATGTCGAGTACGACGTTGAGTCGGTAATCGACGACGGACTCGAAAACGTTACCTCCATAACACAAAGGATTATTAACGGCGAACTCGGTACCTTTTAACTCTTCGGGCGTTAAAACCGCAAGACGGAACCGGCAAAAGGACTTTATACTTAGGCGTGTTAAACAGTAACAAGGTGCGTAGAAGAGACGCACACCTACACCAACATGAACCGACTTGAGGTCTGGAAACTGAAGGAACACGTCTGCACAGCCTGTGGCGAAGAACTCGAAG
>JBKHFQ010000062.1:0-7012 GCA_046540135.1 Halobacteriales archaeon | reverse complement strand
ATGGCTGAGCGGTAAGCGCATCGAACCTGTAGCGAACGCGACGAGCCTCGTACCCGGAAAGCAGAAGAAGGGCGGTCAGTCGGCGCAGAGGTTCGCACGTCTCCGACGTGAGGCGATAGACAAGTTCTACAAGGAGGTCGCCGAGATGGCGAACGAGGTCTTCGTGCCCAAGAAGGACGAAATTGACGGCGTTCTCATAGGCGGTCCGTCGCCGACGAAGGAGGAGTTCATAGACGGCGACTACCTCCACCACGAGATACAGGACAAGGTCGTCGACAAGTTCGATGTCTCCTACACCGACGAGAGCGGTCTGTACGAACTCGTCGACGCCGCACAGGACAGACTCGCCGACCTTGAGGTGATGAAGGACAAGCAGAAGATGTCGACCTTCTTCGACGAACTCCGCGGCGGCGAACTCGCGGCGTACGGAGAGGACAAGGTGCGACAGAACCTCGAAGCCGGTGCCGTCGACACGCTCCTCCTGTCCGAAGACCTGCGCCGCAAGCGTGCTTCGTTCGTCTGCCCCGACTGCGGCGCGACGACGCAGGAGACGTTCGAGGACGATGTAACGCCGCCTGACTGTCCCGAATGCGGGACTGGGATGGAAGTCGACGATGTCGAGGACGTCGTCGACGAACTCGTTGAGATAGCGGAGCAGATGAGCACCGACGTCGCCTTCATATCGAGCGACTTCGAGGAAGGAGAGCAGTTACGTGACGCTTTCGGCGGCGTCGCGGCTATCCTGCGTTACCAGACAGGTCTGTAATCACGACGTGTCGTAGACGACCTCTACGGTTGCGTCTATCTCAACGGGTCCGGGGTCGACGCTCGTGTCACCCGAGTCCTCCTCTGCTTCGAGAGCCGCACGGTCGTACGAGACGGGCGACACATCCGTGTCTGTCGTCGACACCGAACGTACACCTGCGACGGAGATATCGCCCGCACCTGCGACGGCGTCTGCTTGTGAACGAGCGTTCTCCATCGCTTCTCGTAGCGCGTCGTTCCTGAGTTCGGTGCGGCGGTCGTCCGAAAGCGTGAACGAGACGTCGCCCACGGTCGTCGCACCGCCTTCGACCGCCGCGTCGATTATCTCGCCGGCAGAGTCGGTTCCGTCGACCGTGATGAGGTACTCATGTCGTGCGTAGTGCCGAGGCGTGTCCGTGCTACCCTCACGACGCTCGTACTCGCGTGCCTCGCGCAGGACATAGTCCGTGCTTTCTATCTCGTCGTCACTGACACCGACGTCTTCGAGCGCATCACGCATACCCGATGCGTTCTCCGCAACCCGTTCACGTGCCTCTGAAGGGTCGTCGTCGCGTGCCTCGACCGCGAGTCTTATCTCCGTGGCATCCGCCTCAGCATCGACTGCGCCGTTTGCGGAGACGCGTACGAACTCTTCGCTCGCTCCGTCGTCCGCATTCTGTCCTTGCGCCGATACGCCCGTTGCCAGAAGCGCCCCTCCGGCGACGAGAGCGCCGAGGAGGAACACCGCTATTACACGTTTCTTTGTTACCATGCGGGGTGACGTAGGCGGGGAGATGGCATATAATTGACGTAGGCTAAAACGCGCATTTTAGCTAACAACTTGCGAACGAAAACGCGTGACGGGGGCGACGCGACGGTTTCGACAGGATTTAACCGCGGTTACGCGTACCACCGCCCATGTTAACCGAACTACGCGACGAGGTTGAGGAGGCGCTCCGCGACGCTCTTGACGCCGCGGGCTACGACGCCGAACCTGCGCTCGAAGACCCGCCCGAAGGCGTCGACGCCGACCTTGCCTCCGCCGTCGCGTTCAAGCTACCGGGCGACGACCCGACGCAGGTCGCCGACGAAGTTGCTGACGCCGTCTCTCTTGACGCGTATCCCCTCGTCGGCGCGGTCGAGACACAGGGACCGTACGTCAACTTCCGCGCGAGTGACGACTACTTCGAGCGCGTCCTTGATACAGCGACGGGCGAAAACTACCCGACGCTACCCGAAAAGGACGAAACAGTCGTCCTCGAACACACCTCGGCTAACCCTACGGGTCCGTTGCACATAGGCAGGGCGCGTAACCCTATCATCGGCGACTCGTTGTCACGTCTCCTCCGAGCCGCGGGGTACGATGTTACGGTCGAGTACTACGTCAACGACATGGGGCGGCAGGTCGCCACCATCACGTGGGCGCTCGACGAGTTCGACGAGGAAGACGTTGCCGACCTCGAAGGACGCGAAAAGGGCGACCACGACGTTGTCCGTTACTACCGTCGCGCGAACGAGGTACTCGAAGGCGAACACGGCGACGAGTACGCCGACCGCGCCGAGCGCGAGATAGACGAACTCCTACAGGCGCTCGAAGACGGCGAGGAAAGTGCGCTCGAACACGTCGGCGAGGCGGTCGACCGTTGCCTCGACGGACAGTTGGAGAGCCTCGAACGCCTCGGCGCTTCGTACGACGACTTTGTCCGCGAGAGCCGGTTCGTCCTTGACGGGACAGTCGACCGCGTCGCGTCGCGCCTCAGGGCGGACGCGCGTAGCTACGAGGAGGACGACGCCCATGCTCTCGACCTAACCGACTGGGGAATCGACAAGGAACTCGTCTTCCTCCGCGGCGACGGCACTTCGCTGTACACCACGCGCGATATCGCATACCATATCGACAAGTTCGAGCGTTCCGACCGCGCCGTCGACGTACTCGGCGAGGACCACAAGCTACAGGCGCAACAGCTCGCCGCGGCGCTCGACGTACTCGGCTACGACCGCGACCCTGACTCCATCTTCTACTCCTTCGTCAACCTACCCGAAGGTCAGATGAGCACGCGCGAGGGAAACGTCGTCAACATCGACGACCTACTCGACGAGGCTGTCGAGCGTGCACGCGCCGAAATCGAGAAACGCTCCGAAGACCGTGACAGGGATGTCGAAGAGGTCAACGAAACCGCGCGCGCCGTCGGTATCGGAGCGGTCCGTTACGACATCGTGGCGCGTCAGCCTGAGAAGCCAATCACGTTCCGTTGGGAGGAGGCGCTAAACTTCGACGGACAGCATGCGCCCTACGTCCAGTACGTCGGCGCGCGCGCCTCTGGCATACTCGAAAAGACCGACGCCGACCCCGCCGACGCGTCCGATGCTCTCGGTTCGCTCGACGCACCGGAGGAGCGCGCACTTCTGCGCAAGATAGGTGAACTCTCCGCCGTGGTCGAAGATGCCGCCGACGAACTCGCGCCTCACCGTCTCGCCACCTACTCGCGCGAACTCGCCGAGCGGTTCAACGAGTTCTACCGCGAATGCCCCGTCCTAGACGCCGACGAAGACACGAAGCGCGCGCGTCTCGCGCTCGTCGCCGCCTCACGCGTCGCCATCGAACGGTCTCTCGGACTCATCGGCGTCGAAACGCCCGAAGCGATGTAGGCACGTCGGGCGTCACAACCCAAACCCATTTTTAACAGGAGAACCAACTGTAACACGATGACCGACATATCGGACGACGTGGACTCCCCTGTTGACGACTCTACCTCCCCTAAGGAGAAGGTCGACGAACTACAGGACCGCGTCGAGAAGCTCAGAGCCGAGAACGAGCAGGTACGTGACAAGCTCCTTGACGCCAACGCGGAAAAGAACAAGTACGAGCAGAAGGTTGAGCGTCTCAAGCACGAGAACGAGAAGCTCAAGAAGTCGCCTCTTTTCATCGCAACCGTTCAGGAAGTGACGGGTGAAGGCGTCGTCGTGCGCCAGCACGGCAACAACCAGGAGGCGCTGACGGAGGTCACCGAGGAGATGCGCGAGGAGATAGAGCCGGGCGACCGCGTCGCCGTCAACAACTCGCTGTCTATCGTTAAGACCCTAACCGATTCGACCGACGTGCGTGCGCGCGTCATGGAAGTCACCGAGACGCCTGAGACGACCTACGAGGACATAGGCGGTCTCGACGAACAGATAAAGGAGGTCCGCGAGACCATCGAGCTACCGCTTACCGACCCCGATATGTTCGACGAGACGGGAATCGACCCGCCGTCGGGTGTTCTCCTCCACGGTCCTCCGGGCACGGGCAAGACGATGCTCGCCAAGGCGGCGGCGCGTCAGACCGACGCTACGTTCATCAAGATGGCGGGGAGCGAACTCGTCCACAAGTTCATCGGCGAAGGTGCGCGCCTCGTCCGTGACCTGTTCGAGGTGGCGCGTCAGAAGGCACCGAGCGTCGTCTTCATAGACGAAATCGACGCCGTCGCCTCGAAACGCACGGAGAGCAAGACCTCCGGAGACGCCGAGGTCCAGCGGACGATGATGCAACTGCTCAGCGAGATGGACGGGTTCGAGGGGCGCGGCGACATAAAGATAATCGCCGCGACGAACAGGTTCGACATGCTGGACCGCGCTATTCTGCGCCCCGGGAGGTTCGACAGGCTCATTGAGGTACCGCTTCCGAACGAGGAGGGGCGCGAACAGATATTCCGTATACATTCGCGCGACATGAACGTCTCCGACGACGTTGACTACGAGCGTCTCGCGCGCGTCACCGAGGGTATGAGCGGCGCCGACGTGAAGGCAATCTGCACCGAGGCGGGCATGTTCTCGATACGCGACCGCGAGACGACCGTCGACATGGGCGACTTCCTCGACGCGTACGACAAGGTGCGCGAGGACTCCGACGAGGAAGGCGAGAAGAGCATGTACGTCTGACGGCGGCGCGGCGCATTGTCTCTCCTCTCCGCTTTCACGCAGGCGGTCCTGCCGGTTCTCGCCGTCGCGGGTGTCGGCTACGCGCTTGGCGTCCTGACCGACGTAGACCCCGAACCCCTCGCAACCGTCACAGTCTACGCGCTCGTACCCGCGCTTGTCTTCCATAGCCTCGCAACCGCGTCGGTCGGCGGCGCGGAAGGCGTCCGTGTCGCGGGGGCGGCGGTGGTTCTGACGCTCGTCATGTGGGGTTTCTCAGAGGCGGTTGCCGTCGTCGCGTCCAACGGAACGCACAACGGTCTCGTCCTTGCGGGCACGTTCCCTAACACCGCCAACTACGGTATACCGCTCTCCGTCTTTGCGTTTCCATCCGTCGGACGCACCACCGCGGTTCTGTACGTCGTCGGTTCGACCGTTATGATGTACACCGTCGGTGTCTACGTAGCCTCGCGCGACGCCGCGTCGTCGTCCGTCGGCGCGCTCCGACGCGTCGCACGTCTGCCGCTCGTCTACGCCGTCCCCGCCGGTGTCGCCGCGAACGCCGCCGGTGTCGATGGCGGAGGCTCAGCTTTCGAGACGCTCCGTCTCGTAGGCGACTCGTCGATACCGCTGATGCTCATCGTACTCGGCGTCCAGCTGGCGCGCACGACCGCCGCGGGTTCGGTCCGTGACGTTGCGCTCGCCAACGTCGTCCGTCTAGTCGTCGCGCCCGTCGTCGCCGTACCCGTCGTACTGATGCTAGGATTCACGAACCCCGATGTCGCCCGCGTTGTCGTTCTTGAGGCGTCGATGCCCGTCGCGGTTACGACGGTGATTCTGACCGTCGAGTTCGGCGGCGACCGCGACTACGCCGCGACCGCCGTCCTGACGACGACGCTGGTGAGCGTCGTGACCGTGACAGTACTGATAGAACTGTTGCGCTCAGGCGTCTTTCTGTAGAGCTTCGGCGAGACGTAGAGCGCGTGCCGTCTCTGCCACATCGTGGACACGGACGTACTCTGCGCCGTTCAACGCCGCGTGGAAGTGCGCCGCGATGCTCGGTGCGAGACGTTCTTCCTTCGGTGCGCCCGTTGCCTCGCCGAGGAACGACTTTCGCGAACAGCCGTACAGGACGGGGTAGCCGAGCGATGCGACCTCGTCGGCGCGCCGGACGAGTTCGAGGTCGCCGTCCGCCCCCTTTCCAAAGCCGACGCCGGGGTCGAGTATGATGTCGTCTCCGTCGATACCCGCGCGCCGCGCCTGAAGCACCTTCTCCGACAGACGGCGGGCAACGTCCGTTACGACGTCGTCGTAGTAGCTCTCGGAGGAAGGGTCGACAGGCACGTTCACGGAGTCCATGACAACGACGCCGCAGTCGGCTTCCGCCGCAACGGCGCGCGTCTCGGGGTTTGCAAGTCCGGTTACGTCGTTGAGTATATCCGCGCCCGCTTCGAGCGCCTCGCGCGCCACCCTGGGCTTCCGTGTATCTACCGAGACCGTCAGGTCGTCGCTGATACGTTCGACGACGGGTAGGACGCGGTCGAGTTCTTCCTCTACGGGAACGGGTTCCGCGCCCGGACGCGTTGACTCGCCGCCGACATCGATAACGTCCGCGCCCTCGGCGTCCATCTCGTAGGCGCGTTCGACGGCGTCGTCTACCGCGTCATGTTCGCCGCCGTCGTAGAACGAGTCCGGTGTGACGTTCAGGATACCCATTACTTGCGTTCCGTCTCTCCCTCCGAACACCTCGTCGAACGGCTTGCGGACGACACCTTGGTCGACGAGCGTGCGGAACTCGTCAGGCGTCGCGGTTACGACCGCATCGACGTACGTATCGGGCGCGTAACGCGATACGGAGACCGATGCGCCGAGGCGCGACGCCGTCCTTTCAAGCGCCAGCGCCTCGTCAGGCGTCAGGTTGTGGAGGCGCACCGTCCGGGCGGGCGTATCGTGCGGTTCGAGTTCCGCGGAACCGAAGTACCGCGCGGCGTCCTCGCGTCTGTCGTGTCTCGCCGCCGTCGTGTTTTCTTTCCACAGACGGCGTGCCTCGGCTACAGTCCAGATCGAACCCGCGACCACGACGGCGTCCTCCGAGTTCGACGCGTCCACAGCCGCTCGCACACCGTCTGAGACGTTCCCGTGTGCCGAAACGTCGACACCCTGACCCTCGAATACCTTAGCGAGCGACTCGGCGTCCTCTGCGCGCGACTTCGACGGTTCGACGGCGTGTACGTGGTCGGAGTCTGCGAGACGCTCCGCCATTCGTACGTTGTCCTTGTCCGACATAGAACCGAACACGACGCGGAGTCTGTCGTACTCGAACCAGTCGAGGGTTGAGACGAGTGCGTCGACCGCCGCGGGGTTGTGGGCGGCG
>JBKHFQ010000061.1:0-7109 GCA_046540135.1 Halobacteriales archaeon | reverse complement strand
TCAGCCCCGGACGTGACACTGAGTTCGGTGACGGTACGCTCTCGGTACCGCAGGATGACGTCGATGATGTGATCGATGCGTACCAGGCCGATGAAATAGACCAGAACGTCTCCCAGGGGGATGCTCCCATACCTGCTTCCGTTGACAACTTCGTCGCAATATCCCAGGTGGCTGGCGAAGGCAGAACACAGTCGCAGGTCACCGAGCTTCTGCTCTCGGAGTCCGTCGAGGACTCGGGTAGCGACGACCTCATAGTCTCCGAGGAGTTCCGTCTCAGGGACGACTCCTCGACGCAGATAAACGACGTCGTTCCGGAGGAGCTATCCGAGAACGCGACGGGCGTCACCGGCATCGAGGTCGGTGAGACGATGCACATCCGCGGCACGACCAACCGCAACCCCGAAGACGCCACGATAGTCGTCGAGGCAACGGAAGGTCCGTCGCTCGCTGAACTCGGAACCGAGGTCACCGAAGAATGGAGCAACGACGGCGAATGGAACGTCTCCATAGAGGTTCCTGAGGACGTCGAGCCTGGTCAGTACACCATCGAGTCCGACGACGGTGAACGCGTTGACGAGGCTAACGTCACAATCGCCTCCGAGGGCACCTACGAGGAAGGTGAACGCACCGGCGAACAGCTCGGAGAACTGCAGAACCAGATAGAGGAGCTTGAAGGTCAGGTCGACAGCCTCGAATCCGAGCGCGACGAGCTTCAGACCGAGGTCGAGGACCTTGAGTCCACCAACGAGGAGCTCGAATCCGACCTCGAAGAGGCTGAGGAAGCCGAAGATGACGACGACTCCAACGACTCCAACGACTCCGACGACGGAGAGGGTCAGCCCGGCTTCACCGCCGTTGCCGCCCTCATCTCGCTGATAGCGGTTGCGCTCCTCGCAATCCGCCGTCAGGAAGAGTAGGTCCGTAGCGACGACGAAGTAGCCTAGCATCGCTCGCCGAACACTTCTTTACTAACAAACCGCACAGCGACGCGTCTATCCTGAGACGGCAGACTTATTACTCGCAGACGACAACCAGCCGGTATGTCAGTAAGGGTAGTTGTCTCCAACCCGGAAACAGGGGACTCGTATCAGGTCGAGGCGCAGGTCGACGACTTCGCCGGACGCGCTATAGGCGACGAGGTTGATGGAAGTATCGCAGGACTCGACGGCTACACGCTCGAACTCACGGGCGGAAGCGACGATACCGGCAGACCGATGCGCGGCGATGTCGAAGGACAGGCTATCGAGGAGATACTCGTCGACGGCGGCACGGGCTTCAACCCCACGCGCGACGGCGAACGCAGACGCGTCAGCGTCCGCGGCGGCGAGGTCGGCGACGCCACCGTCCAGCTAAACACGAAGATAGTCGAGCAAGGCGACACCGAGGTTGCGGAGCTCCTCGGCGAGGGGGAAGAGGACGAAGAAGACGAAGACGAGTAGCTAAGAAAGCTCGTCGAGGGCTTCCTCGGCGAGGTCGCTTACGCGTAGACCTTCTTTCTTCGCCGTCACCAGCGCAACAGCCTCGATACGTGCGCCGTCCATGTCGGCGTGCGTCCTGTTTATCTCAGCGACAGCCTCGCGCCTTCCGTACCCTGCATCGACTAGACGGTCGACAGCCCGCTCGAAGATACTCCGACCCCCGTCACTGCCGAAGTCGGACGACGGCTCGAAGCCGTCGGGTATCTCGACCTCCTCAACCGAGAACGACGGTACCAGTTTGTCGCCGTCCTTTTCGAGAAGACCCTCGTCGACACCCGCGCGCAACGCTTCCTCCGCTTCGTCGGTTTCGTACCAGCCGAGGTCCGCCGTCAGGCTGTAGATGAACTCGGCGCGTGTCACCTCTCCGGTGTCGCGCCGCAGAAACGGTGCGGCTGAGACCCTTCGCAGACTCACTCGTCGACGGCCACGGCGTTTACGACGCCGTCCTGTCCGGGACGCGAGACGACGCGCGCCCGTCCTTCGGGCGTCTCTATGACAGCGCCCTTGGTGATGATGTCACGCCGCGCGTAGTTGGGGTTGGCGTCGTTCTCGACCACGTTCTGCACCTCGACGCGCTCCGTCTCGCCGCCGTCGATATAGTTAGCCTCGTCGGTCTCCAGCACACGCGTCTTCTTCTTGCCGCCGCGCACGACAACGGTCTTGAACTTACCGTCGCCTACCTGCGTCTCCGTCGGCTCGTCTCCGAGCTCGTGCTTCCTCTTCTTCCTACCGCGTTTTCTGCGTCCGCCCGTTCTCTTACGTGTCGAACGTCCTTGCCAGCGCATACCGCGGATAGAACAGCCACCGGTTAAAGCTAAACGGTTCGTGCCTACAGCCCGAGTTCGTCCTTGATGTCCGACAGGTCACCGTCCTCTATGTCGTCGACCTCGCTCACGAGGCTAGCCGCACCCTTCTCTCCGAATACCGTCGTCAGGTTGTCGACGACCGACGACAGGTACTCGTCACGTATGTCGACGTACTCGTAGACGTACCTCGAACCGCCGCGGTACGGCTCCTTCGTACGCTCAACCAGTTCCTTGTCGTACAGCCTGTCAAGCACCGTGCTCACCGTCGTGTAAGCCACGTCTACGTCCCTGTCGTCGAGTTCGTCTACGACATCGCCTATCGTAGCCTCCTCCTCGTCTTCGAGTACCGCGACGACATCCTTCTCAAGCGAGCCTAACATATAGCTTAATTAGGACGGACGAATATTATAGGTTTCGGGTACCATGCTCCTCGGAACACACGCGGAACGGAGGCGGCGGACGTGAACCTCGGCGGGTCGTCGTGGACTGACGTATGCGACGCGTCGTTGCGGGTCGCCCTCCTCCCCGTCGGTAGCACCGAACAGCACGGTCCACACGCTCCCCTCTCGACCGACGCGCTTGTCGCCGAACGCGTGGCGCGCGAGGCTGGCGACCGTGCTGACGCCGCGGTCGTCCTGCCGACTCTCCCCGTCGGCGTCTCGGAGGAGCACCGCGCATTCGACGGCACACTCTACGTCTCCCCGTCGACGTTCCGTTCGTACGTCGCCGAGACGGCGCGCTCCGCACCCGTCGAAAAGGTCGTCGTCGTCAACGGACACGGCGGCAACATCGACGCTCTCCACGAGGTCTGTGCGCGCCTCACCCGCGATGACGACACACCCTTCGCCACCTACTGGACGTGGTGGCGCGCCGTCGACCTCGGTGACGCGGAGATGGGACACGCCGGACGCGTCGAAACATCCGTCCTACTACACCTTGACCCCGAACTCGTCGACGAGGACTCCGCCGCCGCTGGCGCGGACTCGTGGGGCGACTACGCCGAGACAGCGCCGCTCGCCTACGACTCCGACGAGTTCACCCAAGAAGGCGTCGTGGGCGACCCCACGCAAGCGACCGCAGAGGAAGGTGAACGTCTGTACGCCGCCGCCGTCGACTCCCTCGTCCGTCTCGTCGGACGCCTCGCCGACTAACCGCCGCGTTCGCCCGTCAGTCTTAGTATACGCTCAGCGTGGTCGGGCTTCGCAAGAAAAACCTCCTTAAGAGACGGCGGGTTGCGTACGTCAAGCGAGCCGAGATACCAGCGTGGCACCCCGAGCGTACCCTCCGGAACGGCTTCGTCGCCGTCGATCACGAGGTGCTGTCTATCGACCTTCATAACCACGTCGCCGTCGCCGCCGTAGATGTCACAGCGCACCTTCTCGAAGTCGTCGTTCTGCATCACGGGTCCTTCGGCATCGTGCGGCTCCACGTACATACGTCCGAGGTAGTACGCGGAAGAAAACTCCTCGAACATGAATCGGTTAGGCGTACACACGCCACGTACGTAAACCTTTCCCGGCTTTCACTCGTCGCGGCTTGACTCTATCTCGTCGAAGACATCCGTTTCGTCATCCTCGACGTCGAGTTCAAGCTCATCCTCGTCGTCGCCGCCATCGTCGCCATCGTCGTCCATACCGAGTTCTTCGGCGATATCGTCCTCGTCCATATCCATATCGAGTTCTTCGCCGCCCATCAGTCCGCCGTCGTCTCCTTCACCGTCCCCCTCGTCACCTATACCGAGACCCATGTCGTCAAGCAGGTCGTCAGCCTTGTCCTCGAAGTCGTCGGAGATGCCTTCGAGTTCGTCCTCCATATGTTCGCCGATGACCTGCTTGCCCGACTCCTGTTCCTCGACCTCATCCTCCGACATTCTGTAGATGTCGATAGATACCTCGCCGGAGTTGATGTAGTTGAGAGCCTTTTCGAGGGCGTCGTTGCCCACGAGTATCTCGTCGGGCGTGCTCAGCTTAGCCTGCGTCGGAATGCCGTCGACCATCGTCACGACACCGGAGTAGTCGTCGGATATGAGTATGATATGACAGTCGTTCTCTTGGTCGGTGATGTTGGTGGCAAGAAAGCTCGGCACTTCGATATCCTCGGTGTCGATGCCCGACTTTATCTCCTCGTTCTGTAGCTTGATGTCGACTATCTCGCGCCCCGACTCGTTGCAGTCAACGACATGTACGGTGTACTCATCCTTCTGGAGCACATCCCGCACAGCGTTCGCACCGTCTTCGATGCGCTCGCGTCCGTTCCGGGTTATCTTGAGGCGCCCCACCTCCCCTCGGTCGAGGACCGCGAAGCCCCTCTCGTCGTCGCTCTCGAAGCTCATATAGCCCGATACCTTCTCCTCGTCTATCTCTTCGAGGAGCTTTTCGAGATCTACGAACTCTGAGCTTAGGTCCTTGTAGAGGTATTCGCCCTCGGGGAGCATTCTCTTTTCACCTTTGTCTTCAGGTCCGGATAAGGCTTACGACGGTATATACCTAATGAATGTCTCACGGTGAATGTCTCACGGCGCCGGAACCCACGCATAGTTTTTTAACCACAGAGGTCTAAGACAGACTGAAACATCAGAGGGTCTGTATGGCAAAGGTATATACTATCGCCTCCGGCAAGGGAGGGACAGGAAAGACGACGACGACGATAAATCTGGGTACGTCGCTAGCCCAGATGGGGCATAGAACGACCGTACTGGACGCCGACCTCGGAATGGCTAACCTCGGTCTGCTTCTCGGTCTTGAGGAGGAGCCGGTTACGCTCCACGAGGTCCTTTCGGGCGACCAGCGTATCAAGAACGCAGTCTACGAGGGTCCCGAGGGTCTGCAGGTCGTTCCGGCGGGTCTTACGCTAGAAGGATTCCAGAAGGCGGACCCTGAGAAGCTACAGGATGCGCTCTCGTACATCATCGACAACACCGAGTACCTGCTCATAGACGCGCCCGCAGGGCTGAGCAAGGACAGCGTCATACCGCTCGCCGTGGCGGACGAGGTGCTTCTGGTGGTCAATCCGGAGCTTTCGAGCATGGCTGACGGTCTCAAGACGCGTGTCATGACCGACAAGGTCGGTAGCGACGTTGGCGGAATCGTCCTTACACGTGCCGGAAGCGCCGGCGACGACCTCGATGTCTCGCGTGTCGAGGACCTCCTTGAAGCCGAGGTTCTCGTCTCTGTCCCCGAGGACGCCGAGGTTCGCCGGTCCGCCTCGTACAAGAAGCCTGTTGTCCTACACTCGCCCAACTCGCCCGCCTCGCAGGCGTACAAGAAGCTCGCGCACAAGCTCACCGACGAGGAGTTCGTCGAGGAGGTCGCCGAGGAAGGCGAGGACGACGGCTTCGTGAACAAGATGGCGAAAGCAATATTCGGGTGATAACATGGTCGCAACAACAAGCATCATAATCGGACTACTCACGGTACTGCTCGTAGGCACGCTGTGGATGAGCTATCTGATGTACGTCCGACTGCGCCAGCTTCAGGACGAGGTCGAGGAGCTACGGTCGCAGGTCGAGATGACAGACGACGAACTCGACCGCCTTGAATCGAGCATCAACTCGATAAAACAGGACTCCATCGCAAAGGAAGCAGAGCGTAAGAGATAGACTGTGTAAGTCGCGCTTAACACGCGTTGCGGCTCCCTTACCTGCCCACAAGCTTTAATTAACTCCCCACGTTATTCCGCCTACCGACAGACACAAGGGGGCAACCCTTATCCGGCGGACGACCGTAACCCACCTGACTAAAAGAGTGATAAACCGTGGACGAAAACCAGAACTCCGGGGACCCTGAAGACGAGGACGCCGAGGACGAGTTTGAGGACGAGGTATACGACTTCGGCGACTCCGACGACACCGACAACACCGAGGAGTCCGAGGACGTTTTCGAGGAAACCGACGACGAAGATGCCGAGGATAGCACCGACGAGGGTGAGGACGTGATGGACGATGCCCTCGAAAGCCGAGACGTTCGCGACATGCTTGAAGAAGACGTGGAGGGCGAGGAGTACGATGTCGAAGGAACCGAAGACGGTGACGACGATGCCGTTCTCCCGGAAGACGAACCAGATACCGGCGAACCGTTCGGGGAGACCGACGACAGTACCGACGGTGAGACCTTCGACGACCTGCCCGAGGAAGCCGACGGTGACACCCCAACAGGCTCCGACACCGACGGCTTCGACGACGTTGACGAACCGGTTGAAGCCGGTGACGAGAGCGAGGTGTTCGAGGCTGAAAGCGACGACGGCTCCGCGATGCTCAGCATGGGCGAAGGCGACCTCGAAGGTCTACAGGACGCCGTCGAGAGCGCCGACGAGGTCTCCGAGTTCTTCGACGCGCGTTCCGAGAGTTCGGGGCAGGTACTCGAAGAGGTCGCGGGCGAGGAGGTCGAGGGGTTCTTCGACGCGGGTTCGGAGCTAGAACAGGAGTTCTCCGAGAGCAAGCTCGAAACCCTCCTGAGCGAGGCGAAGCAGGGCGTCGCCGAGTTCGAGGGTCTTGAAGGCTACGTGGAGCATGAGCGTTACTGGGTCAACAAGCCGTACGCGTACGTCGCTATACTGTACAGCGACCAGCAGAACGACTACATGTACCATGTCGTCGAGCCGCGACTCGACGACTTTGAGGAGGCGGTGCGTAAGGACCTCGAAGAGCGCCTCCGCGATGTCCTCATGTACGAGGAGATAGACGACGAGATGGAAGAAGCCGAGGTTCTGGAGGCGAAGGTACGTAAGATTATCAACGACTACGGCATCGAAGTCGACAACGACTCGATGCATAAGATTCTCTACTACCTCAAACGCGACTACATCTACGACGGCAAGATAGACCCGA
>JBKHFQ010000060.1:0-7127 GCA_046540135.1 Halobacteriales archaeon | reverse complement strand
GTTCACGTCGGCTTGGAACTCGGATACCCAACAGTCGTCGTTGGTACATCGGAAGGTAGCTTGGTGCGGTCGAGAACCTTCTTCACCACACTCATGACACCGTTTGCTGGTATCCCTTGGGTTTACGGTCTCTACAGGAAAACCTTTCTCCTCAGCCTTGTACCGTATCTGAGAGTGTATCTGAGCGTACGCCCAGCCGTGTAGTCGGCGGTTCATGTACGCGCCGTAGACCATGTTCTCGCGGAGGTACGTTAGGTCTTCGAGGACGAGTACACCGTGCTCGAACCTCTCTGCGTACTCCACGACACGGCGTGTGACCGTATGTACGATGTCGTCTATCCGTCTCCATATCTCGTCGCCTCGCTTCTCCAACAGCTTCTCGGAACCACGCTCTTGTAGGCGTTTGCTCGTGGTGAAATACTCTTCTCGGAGTTGGCGCACCTTACTACCTTCTCTGCTGAATATCTTAGGTGCAGTAGGAGAACCACGCTCGTCAAGGTGACACACCGTGGCAAGCGCAGTTTCTCCTATGTCCACACCTACCGGAGTACACGACTCCGAAACGTCGGGTTCCTCGACCTCACGGTGAGCGGTTAGGTGAAGATACCACTCATCTCCACGCGGGAACATACGCACCTCGCCCAGTTCCGCGTCGTCGTTGTAGACGGCTTTTATCCAGTCGCGTTGTTCGGGGTTGATAGTCGCAGGACACCACAGATGGTAGTCCTCGTGGTGTGGTATCTTGACGTACCACTCTGTCTCGTTCTGCGGCTTGCGGTCTATCCTGACGCCTTCGTTGGTGAACCGTACAGGGTGTCCGTTTTCTAACTCCTGCGTGCCGTCGCGGACGATTTGAGGTACATACTTCTTGAGAGCGTTCTTGGCGTACCCTGAAAGGTCGTAGTCCACTACCACGTCGTTGGCTTCGGACTGAGTACCACAGTCCGAGTCGAAGGCGTCGTTCAACGCCTTCTGGTACTCTCTGTACGTCTCACGGAACTTCCCGCGCTTGTGGGCGTTCGGGTCGAACAGCTTGACCTCAAGCGTCTTCGTGACCTTCATACATCGTCCTCCTCGTGTCTTCGGATGTAGTCCTGTATGGTGTCACTCGATACTTCTCCGGCGGAGCCTACGTAGTACCCTCTCGCCCAGTTTATCTTCTCGTCTTCGTTGTCGGCGTAGTGGTAGTTGTACTTCCGCGAGGATATACCCTTGAACCAGTTGACGAGTAGCGACGGCTCGTGCTTCGGGGGCGCACTTACGAACAGGTGTATGTGGTCGGGTTCTATGGTCAGGTCTATTATTTCAAGACCCTTGTCGTCGGCTATCTCACGGAAGATTTCTTCGACACGGCTTGCTACCTCACCTTCCAGTATCGGCTCTCTGAACTTGGGTACCCACACTATGTGGTAGTTCAGGTTGTAGGTAGCGTGCCGTGTTGTCTTTGCCACACCGCACACTATACATCCCGTGTACTTAGGCTTTGGGCATAGTGTGAAATCCGGCAGGTCTACGCAGTCCGTTGGTTAGGAGCGTTGTCGCTTGACCCCCGTTCAGAAATCATAGATTTCTGAGCAAGCAAATCGCTACGCGATTTGCATACGCCTGAAGACGGAGGTATGCGCTCGACTATGTATCAACCACGCCGTCGATGTCGTGGGTGTCGAGCCCCACAACCTCCTTACCCAGACTCAGGGCGTGTCCTATCTCCGAAAGCGTCCCCGACGCGCCGTCGACGGCGACTACCGCCTCGCCGTTGAGTACGACGAGGGCGTTGCGCGCGTGACCCATGTTGGTCGCAACGGGTACGTCGACGTATTCGTTCGCCTCGTCGGGGTCGTCGCCCGAAAGGACGCCGACGGTGCGTCCTCCTTCCGCCTTCGCTCCGCGGCAGACAGCTTCCATGACGCCGCCGTATCCTCCGCAGACGACCGTGTGACCGCGTTTTGCGAGGAGGCGTCCGAGTTCGCGCGCCTCGGCGTACGTTTCATCGTCGACCGTTGAGCCGCCTATGACGGTTACGCGCATCAGTTCTGCGCGAGAGCGAAAGACCAGTCGTCGAACGTCAGAACGTCCATGCCGTCGTCGCGTGCGCCTTCGACCGCCGCAGAACCGTCGGCGTTGTCGATACCGAGAAAACCGTCCTCGGCGAGTAACGGACGGACGTTTTCGTACTCCTCGGCGTGCTGTTTGGTCGGCGTGGAGACGAAGACAAGGTCGAACTCACCTTCGAGGCTCGGAACGTATTCGAGCGAGTCCTCGACGACCACATCGACCCGGTCGGCGACGCCAGCCTCCTCGACGTGTTTGCGTGCGCCGCGTGCGCTCGACTCCTCGACCTCGACGGCGACGAGTTCGCCGTTTTCCTCGTCGGCGAGACCTTGGGCTATGTACAGCGAGGTCGTCCCTTCGTACGCACCTATTTCGAGACACCGGTCGGGGGCGGTGGCGCGTACGACGCTGTAGACGAGGGCGTCGACGGGACGTGGGGTCACGTTTCCGGGGCTACGTTCGGCGATACGGCGGACAATCTTCTTGAGGCTCTCGTTCTCCTCGGCGAAGTACATGGTCGAACCTCGCGCCGCCCGCATAAGGAACTGACGAAGGCGGCGTTCCTTGCCTCACCCGATGTCGGACCGTTCGAAGACGAACGCGGCGGTCCAGACGAAGACAACCGTCGCCGCGACGAGGACGAGCGTCTCGCCTCCGTCAACCTCTCCGTCTATAAGAACGGCGTTGGGGTCGAAGTAACGCGCGAGCGTTAGACGCCCTGCCCAGTCGTGGTCGGTGTCGCGCGTCACGGCTTCGACGATATACATTCCGGCAACACCTCCGAACCCCACGACCTGAGCGCGTTGCTCGCCGTTGACGATGCACGACGCAAGGACGCCGAACGCGGCGCATGCGACGAGGTAGACCGCGCCGACGGAGTGTAGAAGGGCGAGGTTCACGAACTCAACCGACTCGTCTATAGCTTCGAGCGAGGCTACGACAGCAACGAGTGTCAACAACGAGACGATAACGGCGTCCGGCACCGTCGAAAAGAACTTCTCTACGACGACGCGTCGCCGCCGCACGGGGTTCATCAGCGTGAGCTCTATACTGCCACGCTCCATCTCCCCGGCGACGAGCGACGCCGACGAGTAAGCGAAGTACGCGCCGAGTATCAGCATCCACGTCATCCTGTAGACTTCGATGATGAGAAAGCCCTCTATCGTCGTGAAAGCGATATCGCCGCCCATCGCCGCCGAGAGGGCGTCGGGTAGCTCCTCTATGTAGCTTTCCAGACCCTCTGTCTCCTGCACCGACGGAAAGATGCCGACCACGAGCGCGACCAGCGCTGACATGGCAACCCCTACCGCGACCGCACGACGCGCATGTCTCCGTGCTTCGAAACGTGCTGTCTCAAGCATAGTAGTGCATGAAAAGGTCTTCGAGCGTCGTTTCGCGCACTGACAGGTCGACGACTGCGTGCTTGGCTATCCGTTTTATGAGCGTGTCGTAGTTCCCCGTAGCAACCATGCTGAGACGGGTCGCTCCCCCCTCGATAGGGGTTTCGTGCTCAACCTTTTCGACACCCTCGATTTCGAACGCCGAGGCGTCAATCGCCTCTGCCGTCTCTATCTCCAGAACCTTTCCGCTCATCGAAACGACCTCGTCGATGTCTTCGACCCCGACTATCTCGCCGTCGCGTATCACACCGACGCGGTCGGCTATCTTCTCTACCTCGCTCAGTATGTGTGAGGAAAAGAAGACGGTCGTGCCGTCGTCGCTCTCGTCAAGGAGGAATTCGTAGACGCGCCTCTGCACCAACGGGTCGAGACCGCTCGTGGGTTCGTCCATGACGACGAGGTCGGGGTCGTGCATAAACGCCTGCACGAGCGCGAGCTTCTGTCTGTTACCCGTCGAGTACTCGCCGACGCGTCTTTCGAGAGGCGGCGTGAACGTATCGGCGAGCTCTTCGCGCCTCTCGCCGCCGCGCATCGACTCGAAGTAGTCGAGTACGGCGTTACCCGTCATACGCTCGTGGAAGCTGAAGTCGCCCGGAACGTAGCCGACGCGGCGTTTCGCCTCGACGAGCGCGTCACCGTCGGTTACGTCGTAGCCGAGTATACGTGCATCGCCGCTGTCGGGCTTAAGAAAGCCGAGAAGGAGACGTATGGTCGTGCTCTTCCCCGCGCCGTTGGGACCGAGGAAGCCGAAAATCTCGCCTGCCTCGACATCGAAGCTCACGTCCTCGTTTCCCTTTACGTCGCCGTAGTACTTCGTCAGACGGTCGGTGTGGATTGCTTTGGTCATCGCCCGCCTACCATCTCCTTACCGTAGACCCACCACCCTAGTCCGGCGAGAAGCGCGACGACGACACCGATTAGCAACGTGTCCTCGAAGGGAACCGCGCCCTCTTCCTCAACCACGTCGAGACGCGCCACCGAGGTGGTCGTCAGGGTCTCGCCCGCCGAGTCGGTGTACCTCACCCTGAAAGAGACGGGGTATGAGCGCTGTGTAGCGTCGCTATCGGCGTCGACACCGAAGACAACCTCCGCGGACCCGTTCGCATCGACGGTACCGACGAACGCCTCGGTGTACTCTATCTCAACGGGTTCGTCCGACGCCGCAACGACCGACACGTTACGGACGCCCTCGTCGAGATGGTTCGTCAGGTCGAAGACTACGTCCGTCTCGCCTCCCGGAACCACCTGGGTCTTACCGTCGACGGCACGGACGTTGAGTGCGTCGCGTGTCTCGGCTACGGGAGCCTCGAAACGTAGCTCGTCGGCGGTGTACGTATCTCCGTCTCGCGTGTACGTCGGTTCGAGAACGAACGGCACGTCGGATACCGTACCGACGGGCGACTCGACGCGTAACGAGAAGTTCCGTGTCTCGTTCCCGTCCATACGTCCGAGCGCCACGCCGTCGCCACGTACCTTGAACGTCTCTCCGACGCTCCTCAGAACCACGTCCTCGGCGTCGCCGCCGAGGTTGACGACCTCTCCCGAAACGCTACCGACGCTACCCGCGCGCAGACGTGCCTCCACGTCGCGCAGACCGAAACGTTGCTCATCCGAAGGGATGACAGACGCCGAACCGCGAGCGATGCGCTCGACGCCCCGGCGGTCCTCGTAGCCGACGCGTACGTCGAGCGGATGCGGACGTACGTTCGTGTCGCGGCTGAACGAGACGGGTAGTTCGACATCCACCGTCGCGCCGGGAGGTACGTCGCCGGCGCTGACCGAGCCGTTCGGTGCGCCGTCGAACGACAGGGACGAGTCGCCGGATGTTGCCGTTACGGTCGCGTCGCCCGCCGTTTCGTCGCCCGTGTTACGTAACGTCGCCGTCGCGTCGCCGTTCTCGCCTATATGCGCGTTGGTCCTCGCTGAGATGTCGAACCTAGCGTCACGTCTCACGCGTAAGCTCACCCTCTGGCGCTCGTCGCGCGAGAGGTCGCTCATACGGCTCGTGTCGCCGTACTTCACGACGCGGGTGTAGTCGTACTCAAACCACGCGGAGAGGCTGTGCCTACCGGATCCTATATCCTCGTCTACATCGAGACGTAGCTTGAACGGACCCGTCGCACCCGGCGGAACGTCCCCAACCGCCACCTCATCCGTAACGATCTCAACGTCGTCGCTCCTGCTTGTGAACTCCACCGTTGTCGCGCGTGCCGTCGTCACCCTTTCGACGTACTCCGGCGGTCCCGACCGGCGTATCCGTCCATCGTTGAGGACGTAGAACTCAACCACGTTCTCCTCTCCCGGTGTCAGCACACCTTCGGATACGACGACCTCAACGTCGGGATTTCCCACGACCTCGCCCGATTCCGTGTTGGATACGTACACGTCGTCCTGCGCCTCCGCGACACCGACGGCTCCTACGACGACGGCGACTGCAACGAGGGTCAGGACCACGGCAGGAACTCGCATCCGCGCTACGTTAACGCCCTCGTTACATCAATCTTGTCACGGTCAGAAGGACAGGTATATCTGGAGCGCTCCCGCGGCGACGACCACTAAGCCAGCCATCTTCTCGACGCGCTCACCGTAGCCGCTCACCCTTTCGACCCCGACGCCGTGACCCACCGCCGTCGCTACCGTGACGCCTACCATGAGAACGCCGAACGTCCCGGCGTACGTTCCGAGGACCGCGACGGTGCCGAGCGACGAGTAAGTCACCGACTGGAGGACGACGGAGACGAAGACGGGTGCGACACATCCCGCCGCGGCTACGGCGTACAGAGCGCCGAACGCCGCGAACCCTGCGACGCTCGCGCGTCTCCGTGGGAGTTGGACGTGCCATCCGAAGCCCCGCCCTGATACGACCACAGCGCCGAAGACGACGAGCGCGACGCCGACGCCCGCTTCGAGGTAGAACAGGTAGGGTTCGAGCGCGTTTCCGACGACTACCGCGACGACGGCGAGAACCGCGAAGACGACTAGAACGCCTGCACTCGCCGCGACACCGCGTAGGAGAGCGCCGCCGAGAGGGGCGTCTTCACCCTCCTGCGTAGCGGCGTAGTAGCCGATGTACCCCGGAAGGAGCGCGTAGGCGCACGGCGAGAAGAAGGTCAGTACGCCTGCACCCAGAGCGAGGCTGACGCCGCCGGCGAACTCCGCTGTCATAGCGCCGACTCGATGGCTTCAACCATCTCGTCCGCCGTCTTGCGTCCCGTGTCGGTACTCACGACGCGGTTCTGGGCGTCGACCACGACGGTCGTTGGAACGCCTCCGGCGTCGAGCGCTTCGGTGAGGCGCAGGTCGCCGTCAATCCCCACGGTCCAGTCACCTCCGTTGTCGCTCCACCAGTCCACGACCTCGTCACGCGTCACCGTGTGCCCCACAGGTTCGTTCGAGACCGAAAGGAACTGAACGTCGTCACCGACCTCGTCGTACGCCGCCGCGACATCGTCCATCATGCCCTCGCAGACGTGGCACCATGTTGCGAAGAACTCGACGAAGGTGACCTCGCCGCGGCGCGGCACATCGACGACGCCTTCCTCGCTTCCCGGTGCGTCGAGCGTATCGACCTCGACGGGCGTGACTGCGTCGGCACCGCTCGTCTGCGTGTACGCCACGCCAGCACCGAGTGCCCCGACGCCGAGCGCACCCGCTATGAAGTCACGTCTACGCACG
>JBKHFQ010000059.1:0-7185 GCA_046540135.1 Halobacteriales archaeon | reverse complement strand
AAGCCGAGCCCGACCGCGAGACGGAGAGAGACACCGGGATTCTTCCTCAGCGTCTTCATCGGTCTTGACAGATACTCGATGAGTCTCTCTCGTTTCTCGTACCTGTCGAGCGCCTCGTCGTTCTCCTCAGCGCCCTCGACGGTAGTCTCCGAGTCGGGAACGTCAGCAATGACAGGGTACTCGTCCTCCATCTCCTCATCTTCTGGCTTCGAGGGCGGCTCGAAAAGAACGTCGAGGAGGATGACGAAGCCGAAGCCTGCGACGGGCATGATGAGGTAGATGAACGCGCGTAACGTGACAAGCGTCGCCGAGCCGACGAAGCCGACGACGACGAGTATGGTGATGACGAAAAGCGGCGCGGCGACAAAGACCACGACGTAGAACTCCGCGAGAACCTCAAGACGTTCGAGGACGGTCTCCTGACGCTCCTCGGCGTCGTCGTGGAACTCCCTCGCCTTTTCGCCGAGGAATCCGCTTACGTCCTCCTTCCGTATCACGACGCTGACGAAGCTCTTGAGAAACTCCGACATGTCTTCGCTCGGTGTCTCCTCGGCGAGACGGCGGAGAGCGGTTACGACATCGCCGCCGAAACGGTCAACATCACGCGCCGCGACGCCTAGCTCCTCAGCCGCCTCGCCGAATACGTCGGGATGCGACGATACTGTGTCGAGAACCTCTGCGAGAGGTACGCCGCCACGAACCAGCGCAAAGGTAAAGCTCGTCACCCCAGGTAGCGTCGCGTCTATACGGTCAGCGCGTACGTCGGCGACGTAACGCGGATAGTAGACGCGGGCTGTATGGACGGCGTATCCGAAGCCGAGCGCGGCGAGGGGCGGGGCTATCCACGCCTCTCGCACGAGTCGGTCCGCGAAGACAGCGACGAATGCTGTTGAGGCGACGAGGACGACCAGACCGACGAGGAGGGCGTACAGGTACGTGCGCGCCATGTAAGCGCGGTACGTGACACCCATCCGCGCGCTCCTGAGATATCCGTCGAGCCTGTGGTAGTACCGCGGTTCGAGACGGTCGGCAAGGTTGCCAAGGAAGACGTACAGCGACCCACGTAGCGACATCAGTTCTCCCCGGGAGCTTCCTCTAAAAGTCCGTCCACCTTCTCTCCCCCTACGTCTTCTATCTTCTCCTCGGGGTTGGCGTAGTAGTCACGGACCCGTCGGGTAAACTCGCGGTAGTCGTCGACGCCGTCATCGATCATCTTGCGCAGGAGCTTTTCGCGGTTGTCGAGTTCGACGAGTATCTCGTTGCGCGAGACGCCTATCGTGTCGCTTATCTCGTCGACGACGACGCTGTCACCGCGTCTGCGTGCCTTGTCGGTCGCGGGGTCCCAGTCGAAAAGCTGGTTCGAGTTTATGTCTCCCGTCCGCGAGTCGATACCCGCAATCTCCGTGAGCTCCCGCGTCCGACGGATACGTTCGTCGCCGCCTTCCTTGCGCGTCAACAGCTGTACCGAGACGATATCGAGCGCCTCCATCATCGAACGCGGCACGTTTATGGGCGGGTTTTCGAGCCTGTTTATGACCGTCTGGACGGAGTCGGCGTGCATCGTCGAGTACGTCGTGTGCCCCGTGTTCATCGCTTGGAAGAGTGTCATCGCCTCCTCGCCGCGGACCTCGCCCACGATGATGTACTCCGGACGGTGACGGAGCGCGGAGCGCAGGAGAGCGTACATCCCTATACGTGACTCCTCATCCACACCCTCGCGCGTCACCGTGCCGACCCAGTTCTCGTGGCTAAGCTGTATCTCAGGCGTGTCTTCGATGGAGACGACCTTCGAACGCGGCGGTATGAACATCGAGACCGCGTTCATGCTCGTCGTCTTACCCGATGCCGTGCCTCCGGCGAATATGAGCGACTTGCCGTGCTGTATCGCCAGCCAGAGGTACGCTATCTCCTCGACGCTAAACGTGCCGCTTCGTATGAGGTCTATCGGCGTGAAAGGGTCCTCGGAGAACTTGCGTACCGTGAACGTCGAACCGGCGCGGGTCACCTCGCGTCCGAGCGTGAGTTCGGCGCGCGAACCGCCTGAGAGCGTAGTCGACACGATAGGATTCTCGACGCTGATATGCTGTCCCGAGTGCTGTGCGAGACGCGTAACGAACGAGTCGAGTTCCTCCTTGCGGAACGAAACGTTCGTCCGTATGTCTTGGTAGTCTTGGTGGTAGAGGTAGACGGGTATGTCGTAGCCGTCGCACGAGATATCCTCGATAAGCTCGTCGTGCATCAACGTGTCTATCTTTCCGAAGCCGACGTAAGACCGCCGGAGGTAGTAGAGAACACGGTAGAACGAGGCGGGCGACGGCGAGACTCCGTACTCGCTGATGAGACGCAGGGAGGCTTTCCTAACCGCGTCACGTGCGTCGTCTTCGTCGAAGTCTCGCTCTACGAGCACGTTACGTATGTCGCCGAAGAGGCGCTCTAAGAGACGTTGTTCGAATCCATCGAGACGGGGTTCGTGGACGTGGTAGCTGTGTTCGTTGCCCTCATCGTCGTACAGTATCGAGATGGTTGCGTAAGGCTCGTTGACCCCGTATCTCTCGGTGACCTCGTACCCCTCCGGCACCTGAACATCAAGGATATCGTCGGTCGTAGGTTCGTACCCTTCGACATCGACACCACCCTCTTCGAACGCTGAGAGAAGCAGGCTCTTAGCCGAAGACAGGGCACTCATTCTACCTTAGTTCGAGATTCCACGTACTTAGTTCTTCTTTGCGCCGTCGATGTATCTCAGAAGTTCGAAAGCGTGCTCTGTGATTCGTCATCCTCGTCCTCCTCAACCTCTTCGGGTTCGTCGTTTCCGACTATCTCCTCGGCGCGGGACTCGCCGATATCGGTGAGGTAGGCGAGTTCGTCGGCTTCGAGTCCGAGCTCCGATGAGATGCGTGAAGCGACATCTTCGTCTTTGAACAGTACACGGACGTAGGGGAAGAAGTCGTCGCGGACCGACGCCATGCTCGCCCCGCTGACTTCGCCTATCTTACGCGCTACGGAGTCGCGGGTGTCGCGTTCGCCCCGTGTACGTCCGAGACGGCGGAAGGTTGACGGCGGCGACCAGCGCGTCCATCCTCCACCGCCGCCGCGTCGTGATGTCTGGACGCCGACCATGTTGTCGTTTGCGTACCGCCAGAGCGAGTAGTTCTGTGTCGCACGCGTCCTACCGAGGAAGACATCGGCGCGTGAGAGACGTTCGTATGCGTCGGCGAGTTCAGCGCCGCCGTATACCTTGGGGGCGTTCTCGTCTATCCAGTGTATCAGGTCGTCGGGCGACTCGTCTACGTCGCGTGCGTCGCGCAGCGCCGCCGCGAAGTCGTCGCCTTTGAGGACGGTGTCGAGGAAGTTGAAGATATCCTCCGTCGTGTCGCGTCCGCCCGTCGCCGATACGTCGTCAACCGTGAGACGGTCGCGTCCCTCGGCGACCGCCTGTAGGTCGTGAACCGCCCCACGGAGGTCGCCGGAGTTCGCGTCGGCGATGCTCTTGAGCGCCTCCTTCTCGTACTCGATACCCTCGTCGGCGCAGATATCGCGTAGCACGGGTACGATGGAGCGCGCCGAGACGTTGCCGAACTCGACTTCGCGGCAGGCGTTCCTCAACGACCGGCTCATCTCGTACGGGTCGTTCGCTATGAGGACGACGGGCTGGCTCGCCGACTTGACCATCTCGGTGACTGCGCGCGAACCGCCGCGGTCTGCGTTCCCGTGGAGGTTGTCCGCCTCGTCCATGACGACGAGCGTACGTCCGCCTGTCAGTCCGGCGGAACGCGTCGCCTCTCCCGCAACCTCCTCGACGGCGTCGGCGGTACGTGCGTCCGAGGCGTTCATCTCGACGACGGTCCAGCCCATGTCTTTTGCGAGCGCGTGGACGGCGCTCGTCTTTCCGACACCCGGCGCACCGTGGACGAGCGCGGGTTCGCGGTCTTCGCCGTTCTCCCAGTCCTCTGCCCATTCCCGCAACTTCTTCACCGACTTGTTGTTGCCGCGCACGTCGGCGAGCGTATCGGGACGGTACTTTTCGGTCCAGTCCATCCGTTGCTCACCGTTGGGTGCCACGCGTATTAAGACTCGGGGAACCGCGGACAGTCTTATACTGTTACGGGAAGTACACATCGTATGGAGGAGAAAACTTTGAGTGACGCGTACCTTTTCGGAGAATGGAGCTACTGACAGAGTCCGTCGTCCCCGAGAAAGCGCGCGGCGTCAAGCAGGAGGCACGCGAGTTCGCGGAGGAGTACATAGAGCCGAACGCCGCCGAGTACTACGAGAGCGCTGAGTACCCGTGGGAAGTCCTTGAAGCCGGTATGGAAGCTAACCTCGTCGCGCAGGACATCGACGAGGAGTACGGCGGGCGCGGCTTCGGCGTACACGAGGTTCTCGCCATCACCGAGGAGTTCTACAGGGCGGACGCCGGAATAGCGCTCACGCTCCAGCTCGCGAGCTTCGGCGCGGAGATAATCGAGAACCACGGCACCGACGAGCAGAAGGAGCGGTTCCTCCGTCCGCTCGCCGAGAACGACGAGATAGCGGGTCTCGCTGTCTCGGAGCCTGAGACGGGGTCAGACCTTGCGGGGATGGAGACGTCCGCAGAGGAAGACGGCGACGACTGGGTGCTGAACGGCGAGAAGTACTGGATAGGCAACGGAGTCGAGGCTGACTGGGTGACGGTCTATGCGAAGACGGGCGACGACAACAGGTACGGCAACTTCTCGCTGTTCGTCGTCCCGACGGACGCCGACGGCTACGACGCGGAGCATATCCCGGAGAAGATGGGTTTCCGGGCATCGAAGCAGGCGCGTATTGAGTTCAACGATGTCCGCGTTCCCGACAACAACCTCATCGGCACGGAGGGTGCCGGATTCTACGAACTCGCCGAGTTCTTCAACATAGGCAGGGTGGTCGTCGGCGGACACGGTATCGGTCTCGCCGCCGCGGCGATAGAGGAGGCGGCGGAGTTCGTCCACGGCAGGAACGCCTTCGGACGCACGGTCAACGAGTTCCAGGCTGTCCAGCACTCGCTCGCCGACATGTTGACGGAGTTCAACGCCGCGCGGACGCTCAACTGGGAGGCGGCGGACCACGTAGCCGAGAACGACGCCGCGGGGTTCTGGGCGTCGATGGCGAAGGTCAAGTCGACGGAGACCGCGACGAAGTGTGCCGAGGACGGCATGCAGCTACACGGCGGTCGGTCGGTGCTCACGGAGAACCGCATCTCGCGTGTCTACCGTGACGTACGTATTCCCGTCATATACGAAGGCGCGAACGAGATACAGAGAAACCTCGTCTACAGCCAGAACTCGTGGTAGGTGGAGTCGACTTTCGAAATTCGTAGCGTCCGTCTTCGTTGGTACCGTTTTCCGAACTGGGTTCGCCAGTCTGAACTATATGGTTCACGTTAGCACTTCTTGCTACACGTTCGCGTGGGGTTCTCCGTGCAACCGGGGGAGTACGGGCACCTCCGATAATCGTAACTCTCGGACGTGTTTCGCAACCTTGATTAACCGTCGCCCGCCTACCGACGGACGGAGAAGCCGGATGGACGAGACCGACTCACGCATACTCGAAGTCCTGAAACGCGACGCGCGTAAGCCGTACACCGAGGTCGCCGAGGAGGTCGGCACGTCGGAGGGTACGGTGCGTAACCGCGTCGAGGGCATGGTTGACGACGGTGTGATACGTCGTTTCACCGTCTCGACGAGCGTCGGCAACGTCCGCGCCATGATAGAGGTTGAGGTCGATGTAGACGTGGAGACCTCCGAGGTTTCGGACCGCGTCGTCGACTGGGACGGCGTTGACTTCGTCTGGGAGGTCAGCGGCGACGAGGATATCATCGTCGTCGTCGATGTCGCCGACACGTCGGAGGTCAACGACCTGATTACGCGTATGCGCCAGCAGGACGAGACGGTCTCGACACGCACCCGGCTAATACTCGACGAGAAGATATAACCATGACATCAGCAGAATGCCCCGTGTGCGGAGCGGAAGTCGAACCTGAATGGGAGGTAGAGCGCGGCGAAATCATAGACTGCCCCGACTGCGGCGCCGAACTAGAAGTCGCTGAGACGGAGCCTCTCGAATACATCGAGGCACCCGAACTCGAAGAGGACTGGGGAGAGTGACGTGACGACGGTCGGGTTCCTCTGTTCGCGCGTCCGTAAGGACGAGAAGCTCCTCCTCGGCGAGCTACGCGACCGTTCGGGCGTGGAAGTCGAACGTATCGATCCGCGCGAGGCTTCGTTTGGTCTGGACGCGACCGACGGCGACCCCGCGACCGACGAACTTGACGTTGTCGTAGACCGTGCCATGAGCTACTCGCGCGGTCTGTACGCGGCGCGTTTCTACGAGTCGTACGGCGTGCCCGTCGTCAACACGTTCGATGTAGCGCGCGTCTGTGGCGACAAGGTCGAGACCTCGCTCGCGCTGAGCGAGAACGGCGTACGTACGCCCGACACGCGCGTCGCGTTCACGCCTGGGTCGGCGCTCGAAACCGTTGAGGCGCTCGGCTACCCCGTTGTCGTCAAGCCTGTCGTGGGTTCATGGGCGCGCCTCCTCGCCAAGGTCAACGACCGCGACGCCGCCGAGGCGGTCTTCGAGCACAAGAAGGTGCTCGGAAGCTACGAACACTCGGTGTTCTACATCCAGAACTTCGTCGAAAAACCCGGGCGCGACATACGTGTCGCGGTCGTAGGCGGCGAAGCCGTCGCTGGTATGTACCGCGAGAGCGACGACTGGATTACGAACGCCGCGGCGGGCGCGGAGACGACGGCATGCGAGGTAGACGACGAACTCCGCGACGTCGCCCTTGAAGCGGCGCGCGCCGTCGGATGTGCCGAAACCGGCGTTGTGGGCGTCGACGTGATGGAGGACGGCGACGCGTTGACCGTCCACGAGGTCAACCACTCGCTGGAGTTCAAGGCGCTCACCGAGGCGAGCGGCGTGAACGTCGCCGGTCGGTACGCCGACCATGTTCTGGAGGTGGCAGGATGACCGAAGCAAGCATCGTAGGAGGGAGTGGCTACACAGGCGGCGAACTCCTCCGTCTGGTCGTCGGACATCCTGAACTCGAACTCGGACAGGTGACATCGCGGTCGAAGGAGCGCCGCACGGTGACAAGCGTACACCCCAACCTGCGCGGCACGACCGACGCGCGTTTCGTACATCCCGACGACCTCGAAGAGA
>JBKHFQ010000058.1:0-7268 GCA_046540135.1 Halobacteriales archaeon | reverse complement strand
ACAACTACTTCACGCTCCCCGAAGAGCGTCGGGAGGAAGAGCGCGACAAGCTACCCGACCAGGTCTGAGGCGGCTTGCGTCGACGTAGACGTAAAATAGCAAAAAACATAACCACGACATACCCACTGTAGACAACTGTGTTTGAAATGCTCAAGAACCCGCGCGGCAGTCTTGAGGCGGCGTTCCGTAGACTAAAGACGTCTGTGGAAGACAGCGACCGTCTTACCCTCATACTTGTCGCCGCGCAGGCTATCTTGGCGGGCGGAACGTTCGTCACACTCGTCGGTCAGCTTCCGGGGACGACGACTTTGTTCCTGCTTTTCCTCGTCACCGCGGGCGTAAGCTGGACGCTGAGACAGGCTGTCACCGCCAAGGTTCTGACCTTTGTGATGACCACGACGGTTCTCGCAACGCTCGGTCTCATCGTCGTCTTCCTCGTAATCGAAGCCATACCCGTTTTCCGACACTCCGGTCTCAGCCTGTTCGTACCCTTCGAGGACGCGAACTGGTCGACGAGCGAGGGCGATTTCTCGCTCGTGCCTATGATATGGGGTACTTTCCTGACCACCGTCGTCGCCGTCGCCGTCGCCGCGCCGTTCGGTGTCGCGGGCGCGCTTTTCATAAGCGAAATCGCACCCGGCTGGCTAAAGTCGTTCGTCAAGCCCGGCGTCGAGGTGCTTGCGGGCATACCGTCGATAGTGTACGGATTCATCGGATTCACCATAATCAACCCGTACGTCGGTGACCTTTTCTCGGTCAGCCCCGGCGCGCTGTTCGCAATCGGACTCGTCATCGGTCTGATGGCTCTCCCGACCGTCGTCTCCGTCGCCGAGGACGCGCTCTCGTCCGTACCTGACTCGATGAAGAACGGCTCGCTCGCTGTCGGTGCGACCGACTGGCAGACGATGAAGAGCGTCACGGTGCCCGCGTCCTTCTCAGGTATCTCGGCAGCCGTTCTCCTCGGCGTGGGGCGCGCGATGGGGGAGACGATGGCTGCGACGGTTATGATTTCACACGCGCGTAACCTCCCTGAGCCCAAGCTGTACAACGTCTTCGACAGCACCGAGACGCTAACGACGCTCATCGCAAGTAGCTACGGAAACGTTACCCCCGGTGAGCTTTTCTGGAGCGCCCTTTTTGCGGCAGGTGTCTTTCTCCTCGTCATCGTAACGGGACTCGGAATAGCCTCGCAGCTAATCGAACAACGTATGAAACGTAGACTCGGAGGTAAGGAATGAGCGAAGCCTATGACAGGCGTCTCGTCGTTGAAGGCTCGTCGACGTACGAACGCGTCTCGGCGGCGGTTGTCGGTGTGTCGTTCGTCGCCTTTCTCGCGGCTGTTGCTACGTTCTTCGGATGGGTGCCGCTCGCCGAAGAAGTCGCCGGCGTCGTGGGTGCGCGGTACTTCGGCGCGACTCTCGTCGCCCTCGCAGTCGCGGTAGCGGGACTCGGTGTAGCGTCGCGCATCGAAGGATTCGAGACAGCGCCCGACGACTCGCCCGGACTCGCCGCATCGGTCGTCTTCGGCTTGCTCTGGCTGTTGACGCTCGGCTTGGGTGCGCAAGCCGTCGGTATCGGCGCTGTTGGATGGGTCGGTGCGCTCGCCGTATCCGTCGGTCTGACGTACGTGACGCTCGTCTCGCCGGAAGACGTGGGTTCGACGTTCCCCGTCTCCGCCTTCCTGTTCTTCGTGGGCGCGCTCGTCGTCACGGGGTTCGTAACCCCGGAGAGTTCGTGGGAGTCGGCGGCGTTCGAAGCGGCGTTCCCCGGAACCGTCGTAGTTCCGACGGTAACCGTCGTCGGCACGCTTCTCGGCGGATGGACGGGTGCGAAGGCGTACGCGGGGTACGGAACGCGCGGCAGACAGAACGGTGCGTTCCTCATAATCTCGCTCGTTGTGTTCCTCGTACTCTCCATCCTCATCCTCCTCCTCGCATTCGTATTCGAACGCGGCATCGCCGTAGTCCTCGAAAACCTGACCATCGGCGCGGGAACCGCGTTGCTCATCGGTATGGTTCCGGTCGTTGTACTTGCGAAACGCACCCTCGACAGCGGCACGGTAACCGGGGCGGGAACCGACGCCGTCGCTTCGTATCTACGTCTCGGCTTCCTCGCCGTCTCCTCCATAGTAGTCGCAGGACTCGCCTACACGCTTGCCACGGCGACAACGGTGTCTTACGGCTCCGTGACGCTCGAACCGACGACGACCGTCGGCGCGCTTCCTGCGCTCGCCGTCTCAGGCGTCCTACTCCTCGCCGCACGTGCCACGGACGCTTCGGAGCCACAGACCGACCAAGAACGTCTCGTCGCACGTCTCGCCCGTATCGTGGTGGCACTCCTCGTCGCGGGAGCGCTCGCCGAGATGTTCGTCGGCGAAGTAGGCGTGTCGGGTATTCCGTTCGTCGCGCTTGCCGCCGTCGCTGTCGCCGGCGTTTCAGTCACATCCCTCGCCGCGTCGTACGTACGCGAAATGCCGTACTCGCGCGTCCTGCCGGTTACCCTTCTTCTCTGGGCTTCTATCGTTGCCGCCGTTCACGTTCTCGCCACCGGCAACGGTGTCGTCGCCGCGGGCGTCGGCATCGTCGAAGGCGGCACGGTTGACTGGCCCTTCCTCATGAACCCGTCTCAGGGACTTGGGATTCAGATAGGCGTCATGCCCGCGATGCTCGGCACCGTCTGGATAGTTCTCGGTGCGGTTGTCTTCGCGGTACCGCTCGCCGTGGGTGCAGCCGTCTACCTCACCGAGTACGCACAGGACAGCATGTTCACGAGCGGCGTCGACGTTGCGACGAACGGACTGTGGAGCACACCGAGCATCGTCTTCGGTCTTTTCGGTCTCGCGTTCATCGTACCCCGTTTCGGCGGTAATCCTTCTATACTTGCCAGCCAGCTCGTACTCGGTTTCATGCTCCTGCCTCTCGTGCTCATAACCAGCCGCGAGGCTATGAAGAGCGTACCTGACGAGTACCGTGACGCAAGCGCCGCGCTCGGCGTTTCGAAGTGGCAGACGATACGTAGCGTCGTCGTACCCGCGGCGATGCCCGGCGTAATCACGGGCGTCATACTCGGCGTGGGACGTATCGCAGGGGAGACTGCACCGCTTCTCCTTGTTCTCAACGGCTCCAACTTCCCGGAGAGCGCGCCGGGTGTGCTTTCGAGCTTCGAGGTCGGATTCGGTTTACAGCCACCGTTCGTCCACGTCTCCAACCCCGCACTCCTCGAAAGGGCGAGCGCTCTCCCGTACCAGCTCTACGCCGTCATAACCGCGGGCGTCGGTGCCGAGGAGTCTTTCGGATGGGGTACTGCGCTGGTTCTACTCGGCGTAGTTCTCTCGTTCTTCGCTATAAGCGTCGCATCCCGGAGATACTTCAGGAGGAAGCTACAACAATGACAGAAACAGAGGTTAACACGAGGGGAACCGAAGAACAGACGACGGAAACCGCAGGAACGGGGAGCGGAGTCGAGACGACGAAAGGCGAAAGCGAGGAGAGGACGCGCGACGAGTGGCGCGAGTACAGCTTCTCGGGCGACGCCGTCCTGTCGGTCGACGACCTCAACGTCCACTACGGTGACGACCACGCTCTCAAGGACATAACGATGGACATACCCGAGAAGAGTGTCACGGCTCTAATCGGTCCTTCGGGGTGCGGTAAGTCGACGTTCCTCCGGTGTCTCAACAGGATGAACGACCGTATCAAGTCGGCACGCGTCGACGGAACGGTACGGTTCAACGGCGAGGACATCTACCAAGACGGAGCAAACCTCGTCGAACTCAGGAAACGTATCGGCATGGTGTTTCAGGCACCCAACCCGTTTCCCAAGTCGATACGCGACAACATAGCGTACGGACCTCGGAAGCACGGCGACATCAACCGCGGCTTCGTCGCCAGTCTCCTCGGTCGCGACGAGAAGGAGGAGGAAGACGAACTCGTCGAGGAGTCGCTGCGCAAGGCGGCTCTCTGGGACGAGGTCAACGACAGGCTCGACGACAACGCGCTTGGTCTTTCGGGCGGTCAGCAACAGCGTCTGTGCATAGCCCGGTGTCTCGCCGTCGACCCCGAGGTCATACTGATGGACGAACCTGCGAGCGCCCTCGACCCCGTCGCCACGTCGAAGATAGAGGACCTGATCGAGGAACTCGCCGAGGAGTACACCGTCGTCGTCGTCACGCACAACATGCAGCAGGCGGCGCGTATCTCCGACCAGACGGCTGTCTTCCTAACGGGTGGCGAACTCGTCGAGTACGACGAGACCGACAAGATATTCGAGAACCCGGAGAGCCAACGCGTCGAGGACTACGTGACGGGCAAGTTCGGGTAGGACGGTGCCACGCGACGACTACCGCGATAGCCTCGACGCGTTACGCTGTGATGTCGTCTCTATGAGCGACCTTGTCGTCTCACGTCTACGAGACGCACTAAAGTCTCTTGAGGACAAGGACGACGCGCTCGCGCGACGAGTTGTCAAGGGGGACGACGAGGTGAACGCGCGCTACCTCTCCATCGAACAGGACTGCGTCGAACTCATCGCCCTTCAGCAACCCGTTGCGAGCGACCTCCGTTTCATCGTCGCCTCGTTCAAGATCATCACCGACCTCGAACGCGTCGGAGACCTTGCCGTCAATCTCGCGGACCGCGCCTCCGATGCAGACCGACCGCGTTTCTCCGAGGTCGACGTGCAGGAGATAGGAGCGTTCGCCGCTTCGATGGTTGAGGACGCGGTCACGGCATACGAACATGAGGACGTGACCGCCTGCCGAGGCGTGGCTGAGAGCGACGAGGTCCTTGATGCGCGGTGCGAAGCCGCGAACCGACGTACGATGCGCGAGCTAATCGACGTACCCGCGGACGCCAGCGACGGTTCGCCCGTCCGGGATACCTCAAACCTACTCCTCACGGTACGCGACCTCGAACGCGTCGGCGACCACGCCGTCAACATCGCGGCGCGGACGCTCTACATGGTGGAGGACGACCACGAGCTTCTTCGATAAGAACGCTTATCTGAGAGCACATTCATATGTTTCTTGATGCCCGACAGGTTACGGAACCTCGTCTCCGACGAGGTTGACGAATGCTGTGAGGAGGACGTTGAGGAAAGACGCCGCTTCCTCCGACGCCTCCGTCGACGCGTCGATGACGAGACGGATACGGAAGACCTACGCGCTCTCTCCGCACTTGGGGATGAAACCAAACACCTCATCGTGAGACTTCTCGCTGTCTCCGAAGAGGCTAGGTGCGTCTGCGAACTCGACACCGTTCTCGACGTAACCGAGAGTGCCGCGAGCCACGCCCTGAGCGAACTCCATGAACTTGGACTCGTTGAGCGCGAGAAACGCGGTAAGTGGCGTTACTACTCGACCACCGAACGCGCCGAACGCCTCATAGATGCCTTGGAGGATACATGACAACGGTCGCCTTCGTCTGTGTCCGGAACGCGGGAAGGAGCCAGATAGCGACGGCTTTTGCGGAGCGCGAAGCGGACGAGCGCGGCGCTAACGTCGAAGTGGTCACGGGTGGTACGCGTCCCGCCGACGAGGTACACGGTGTCGTCGTCGATGTGATGGAGGAAGCCGGCTTCGACCTGAGCGACCGCACACCGCGTGAGGTGACCGCCGACGAACTCGCCGACGCCGACTACGTCGTTACGATGGGGTGCGAAGCCTCAGACGTCTGTCCCGCGACCTTCACGGGCGATAGCCGCGACTGGGACCTTGACGACCCCGGCGAGGCGTCGCACGAGGAGGCGCGCAGGATACGCGACGAGATAGAGCAACGTGTATCCGACCTCCTTGACGAGGTGACAAATGACCGATAACGAACATACCGAACACGACCACGGTCCCGACTGCGCGTGTCCCGACTGCGGCGACCCGCGTTCGATGGACTTCCTCGACAGGTACCTCACGGTCTGGATATTCGGTGCGATGGCGGTTGGCGTTGGTCTCGGCTCCGTCGCTCCGTCGGTGACAGAGCCTATACAGGACCTACATCTCGTTGAGATAGGTCTGGTTCTGATGATGTACCCGCCGCTGGCGAAGGTCGACTACCGTCGTCTGCCGACCGTATTCAGGAACGTCCGCGTCCTGTCTCTGTCGCTCGTACAGAACTGGCTCATCGGTCCGACGCTGATGTTCGGTCTTGCGGTCGTCTTCTTCAGCGGTCTCGTTCCGCCGTTTGAGGCGCGCCCGGAGTTCTTCCTCGGACTAATCTTCATAGGCATGGCGCGGTGCATAGCGATGGTACTCGTCTGGAACGAACTCGCAGACGGTTCGGCGGAGTACGCCGCGGGTCTGGTCGCGTTCAACAGCCTGTTCCAGATTCTGACGTACGGTGTCTACGTCTGGTTCTTCGCTCTGTTCCTGCCGCCACTTCTCGGAATGGACGCTCTCGCCGCGGGTATACAGGGGTTCGACATCACGCCGATGCAGGTCTTCCGCGCAATCGCCGTCTTCCTCGGCGTACCGTTCGCGGCGGGTATCGCAACGCGTCTCGTCGGCGTCCGTGCAAAGGGTGAGGAGTGGTACGCCAAGGAGTTCGTGCCCCGCATCAGTCCGGTCACCCTCCTTGCTCTCCTGTTCACCGTTGTCGTCATGTTCGCCACACAGGGCGAGAGCATCGTCGCACAGCCCACCGACGTTCTGCTCATAGCTGTCCCGCTTACACTCTACTTCGTCGTCATGTTCCTCGTCAGCTTCGGCATGGGGCGCTCCGTGGGTGCCGACTACTCAACGACGACCGCCATCGGTTTCACGGCGGCGAGCAACAACTTTGAGCTTGCTATCGCGGTCGCCGTCGCCGTATTCGGCGTCGGTTCGGGCGTCGCCTTCGCAACCGTCGTCGGACCGCTTATCGAGGTTCCCGTACTCCTCGGACTCGTACACGTCGCACTCCGTCTTCAGCGCAGATACGACTGGTCGGGGTTCGGGAACGTCGGCACCGCCTCCGAAACCGGCGACGACTGACGCGCCGCCCCCAAAAACCGCCGTCAGGATATGACAACACATATTTTTTAGGCTAACCGAAATAAGGTATGGAGCTGACACGGCGTGACGCTCTCGTAGCCCTCGGCGTCGCTGGCGCGGCGACCGGCGGCGGCGCGTACGCCGTCTCACGGCTTGATGACCAAGACGGCGCCCGGAGCGTCGTTGACCGTCTCGCCCCTGTCGCCGAGGTCGTCTACCCCTCGGAGGTCGATGTCACCCGCGACTTCCTCGAAACCTACGTCGTCGGACGCGTTGACGACCGTGACGGATACATCGACGGGGTCGC
>JBKHFQ010000057.1:0-7294 GCA_046540135.1 Halobacteriales archaeon | reverse complement strand
CGCCGCCGCCGTCGGGGTGCATGTTCTCCCAGAACAGCGTGTGGAGGTAGTGTCCGGACCCGTTGTGGCTCGCGGACCGCATCGCGGACGCGCTTCCGCCGAAGTCGCCCGACTCACGGTTGTCGGCGAGCGTCTCCTCGGCGCTGTTGAGACCGTTGACGTAGCCCTGATGATGCGTGTCGTGATGCCAACGGACAACCTGTTCGCTGATATGCGGTTCAAGTGCGTCGTAGTCGTACGGAAGTTCAGGTAGTTCGTGCGACATAGCGGTGGTAAAACGGGCGCGCACCACTTAAACCTAGGTACCCGACTTAACAGTTCCGCGTCAGGAAGGCTTATGCCGGAGGCAGGCGTTTTCGCCCCCGTGGAACTACTCGATACTGTAACCGCATCAGCCGTCTTCCGTCTGTTCATCGCCCTCGGCATCGGCGCTCTCGTCGGACTGGAGCGCGAGAAGAGCGGTTCGGCGGGCTTCTTTGCGGGTAGCCGCACCTTCCCTCTCGTCTCGCTTCTGGGCGCTCTTCTCAACGGGTTCTTCCCCGAACTCCTCCTCGTAGGATTCGCCGCTCTCTCGGTCGTCGTCACCGTGGCATACGCCGGTAAGGTCGCCTTCGAGGACGATATCGGGACTACCACGGCGGTGACGACGTTAATCATCTTCGTCTACGGAGCCTTGACGACCGAGTCGGGTGAAGGAGTCGTCCTTGCCATCGTTCTCGGTATCGTGACCACGTCTCTCCTCGCGGCGAAGCCTTGGATGCATTCGTTCGCCGACGAGTTAAGCGACCAGGAGCTAATCGATATGCTCAAGTTCCTTCTCGTTGCCCCCACCGTCTTCCTCCTCGTACCCGACCGCGAACTCGACGCACTCTACGGTATCAACCCCCGCTTCGTCTGGTTCATGGTCGTCCTCGTCTCCGGCATCAGCTTAGGCGCGTACCTCCTGCGCAAGTACTTCGGCGCGGAGCGCGGCATCGCTCTTTCAGGTATCCTCGGAGGAATGGCGTCGTCGACAGCAACGTCGGTATCGTTGAGCGGACGCGCGCGGCGTGAAAGAAGCCTAACGACGCTGTACGCCTTCGCCATCTCGGTGGCTTCTATGGCGATGTTCCCGCGCGTCCTCATCGAGGTGGCGGTCGTCAACCCGTCGCTTCTCTTCGGTATCGGCGTCCCCGTAGCCGCGATGACCGTCGTCGGCACCCTCCTCGCGTTCGCCCTCCTCTACGGGAGGGACGAGGAGAAGATAGAGATAGAGGCTTCGAACCCGTTCCGTATACGGACCGCCGTCGTCTTCGGCGTCGTCTTCGGCGTCGTCCTCCTGTTCTCGCGCGAGAGCGCGCGCCTGTTCGGCGAGTCGGGCGTCTACGCGACAGCGTTCGTGTCGGGACTCGCTGACGCCGATGCGATAGCCATCTCGCTCAGCCGTCTCGCGGGGGACGGCGAGATACCCGCATCGACCGCAACCCTCGGCGTCGTCATCGGTATCGTCAGCAACACGCTCGTCAAGTTCGGCATCGCCGTCGTCGCGGGCGGGCGCGAACTCGGAAAACAGGTTGGCTTCGTTCTCGTCACGACATCGGCGGTGGGTATCGTCGTGGCGCTCGTCGTCTGACACCGCTGAAGGTACACCGCTGGCTTCCGTCAGGTCGGACGCGAAGAGGGAACGGGCGAACCGGAGAACGTTGTCGAACTAATCGAGTCCGCGAGGTAGCTAAGCCGCGACCGGTTCGGGCGTCTCTTCCTCGTCGGCGCGGACGAGTTCGCCGTCGTAGTCGAGGTAGCCGCCCGCGACCGAGACGACGGTTGCGTCTTCAGGAACGCCCTCGTAGGCGTGAAGGAGCCGGACAGCCTGTATAGAGGAGTTTCCGTGGCGACAGATGACGCAGATTTCGTCTTCCCAGTCGTAGTCGTCCATCTCGGCAGGCAGGCGGCTCATAGGGACGTGCGTCGAGCCGGGGACGACGCGCTCCTCGGTCTGGGCTAGCTCGTGGTCCTCACGCACGTCGATAACCTGTGCCTCGCCGAGTCTTTCCTCAAGCTCGTCGGCGGATATCTCCTCTACCATCTTTTCCGGTTTCTTGTAGGAACCCTGTATATAAAACCCTTGCAATACCGGCAAGAATGTTGGCTATCCCTGAACCCGACGGCGTCAGTCGTCGTATCCCGTCTCTATCGGAGCGCCTACGAGGTTCCCCCACTCGGTCCACGAACCGTCGTAGTTGCGCACGTCGTCGTAGCCGAGGAGTTCGTGTAGGAGGAACCACTCTATCGACGACCGCTCGCCGACGCGGCAGTAGGCGATGGTCGACTCCTCGCCTTCGACGCCTTTGCTCGCGTAGAGTTGGCGGAGTTCGTCGGCGCTCTTGAACGTGCCGTCGTCGTTGAGCGTCTCCGCGATGGGGACGTTGGAGGCGCCGGGGATATGACCGCCGCGCTGTGCCGTCTCCTGGAGTCCTTCGGGCGCGATGACCTCGCCGGAGAACTCCTCGGGGGACCGTACGTCGACCAGAGGAAGTCCTTCGTCGACGGCGTTGTCTACGTCGTCCTTGTACGCGCGGATGTTCTCGAACGGTCCGCGCGCGTTGTAGTCGACAGCGGGGTAGTCGGGTGTCTCGGTTGAGAGGGGATAGTCGTTGTCGACCCAGTAGCCCTTGCCGCCGTCGATTACGCGTATGTCCTCGTGTCCGTAGTACTTGTAGATCCAGTAGCCGAACAGCGCGAACCAGTTGGGGACGCGCCCGCCGCCGTAGACGACGACCGTCGAGTCCTCCGAGATACCCGCCTCGCCGTTGACGCGTTCGAACTGTTCCTTAGAGGCGATGTCGCGCGTCTGTTCATCGCTCAGGTCGCGCTCCCAGTCGAGGTAGACGGCACCCGGCGCATGCCCTTCCTCGTACGGAGTGTAGTCGGAGTCGTCGGTGACCGTCGGGTTGTTTATCTCTACGAGTCTGTACGAATCGTCGTCGCTCTGGAACTCGTCGAGGTGGTCCTCGACCCAGTCCGCGGTTACGAGTACGTCTTCTGACATGACGGTACGTAGTTGAACCGCGTACGTATTAGTAAGGACGGTAGAGGCAACTATTGCGGACCACACGCGGGCGAGCGTACGCAACCGTTAACCGCGCGCCCGCCGTGGTTTGAGTATGATTCTGACCAACTGTACGGTGGTCGACTCCGACGGTGAACGCGACTCGGACGTACGTGTCGAGGACGGACGTATCGCCGAGGTGGGCGACATCGACGCGGGACGCGACGACGAGACGTACGATACCGACGGTGGGTACGTCGTCCCCGGTATGATAGACTGCCATGTCCATCTCGTCTCCGAGTGTCTTCCGACGAACAGACACGGAGACGACAGGATGCGTTGGTACCGTATAGTCGAGAACGCCCGCCAGACGGTCGAAAACGGCGTGACGACGGTGCGCGACCTCAACGCGCCCGACGCGTGTGTCATCGACGCAGGGCGTGCAGTCGAACGTGGCATGATACGCGGACCGCGCGTCGTCGCGTGCGGTCAGGGTGTGTGTTGCACGGGCGGACATTTCAGCGGGAGTTGTAGAGAGGCGGACGGCGTCGCCGAGGTGCGTCGCGCCGTGCGCGAACAGATAGAGCGCGGCGCGAAGGTCATTAAACTGATGGCTACATCGTCGGCGTACTCGTCTACCGAAGGGGCGCAGGAGATGACGCGCGACGAAATCGAGGCGGCGGTCGAGGTGGCGCACGCGAAGAACATCCCCGTCGCGGCGCACGCCGAGGGCAAGGACGGTATCGTCGCCGCCGCGGAGGCGGGCGTCGACAGCGTCGAACACGCCAAGTACGCCGACGACGAGGCGGCGCGCGTCCTCGCGGAGAACGACGTATTCTGGGTGCCTACGCTCAAGGCGTCGCGTATGTCATTACGCCACCCCGACCGCGTCTCGGACGAGAAACACGCCAAGGCGGAACGCGTCGTCGAGCGCCAGAAACGCGTCGTCGAACTGTTCGACGAACACGGCGTCCGTGTCGCGGCGGGGAGCGACGCGGGGACGTCTTACAACTACCACGGCGAGAACGCAGAGGAACTCGTCCTGATGTCGGAGTACGGTATGGGCGAAGAGACCGTGATGGAAGCCGCTACGTCGAACGCCGCGGAACTTCTGGGTATGGAAAACGAGATAGGCTACGTCCGCGAAGGATACGCCGCTGACCTTCTGGTTCTCGACGGAAACCCGCTCGAAGACGCCGAGAACTGGACGCGACGGGACGCCGTGATAGCGCGCGGCGAACTCGTCGCTTAGAGCAGTTCTTCCGCATCCTCACGCGCCTCGCGGCGTTCGTGACACTTGTAGCAGTCGCCGCAAGGGCTGTCGCCCGGAACGACGCACGAGACGGTGTCGTCGAAACCGATGGGACCGTCGTGTTCAACGAGCGCCGCTACCACCTCGGGCTTCAACATGCCGTACAGCGGTGTGTGTACGCGCACATCGGCGTCGAGTCCGAGTGACAGAGCGCGTTCCACAGCGCCGTAGAACTCACGCGACGAGTCGGGGAACCTGTCGTCGCCCGACGCGAGCGTCCCCTCGTAGATATCGGTGACTCCCATAGCGCTGAGTTCGACGGCGGCGTTCGTTATGAGCGACGGCGAACGCCCGTGGACGTACGTGTAGTCCTTTTCCGTCTCGTCGGCGTCCCTACGCAGGCGTGACGGGTCGCCGTGTTCGACGTCGATTACCATCAGGGGTTCCGCTCTCCCGACGCTTTCGACGTGGTCACGTGCCGCCTCGCGCTCGCGTTCCTCCCACGGAAAGCCGTACGAGACGTAGACGGGTTGGATGCGTCCGTCGAGCGTCTGGAGTAGATACGCGCTCTCGACACCCCCGCTGTAGAGGAGTCCCTTCATACGCCTCGTTACGTCGGCGCGTGTAAAACGCCACCGCTGTCAGCGCCACCGTCACCGGTATACGGGACGCGTACCTCGGTTACGTATGGAGTTACAGGACGCGAACATACTCGTCACAGGGAGCGCCGTACGCGTCGGGCGCGCAATCGCTCTCCGTCTCGCGGATGGGGGAGCGAACGTCGCCGTACACTACCGCACGAGCGACGCGGAGGCGCACGAGACGGCGGACGACGTACGCGAACACGGCGGGTCGGCGACGACGGTACAGAGCGACCTTTCGACCGTCGAAGGTGCGCGCGAGGCGGTGGACGGCACCGTCGAAGGACTCGGCGGAATCGACGTTCTGGTCAACTCTGCGTCGGTCTTCGGCGAGACGCCCGTCAGGGACGTGACGGAGGACGACTGGAACGTAAACATGGACGTCAACCTCCGCGCGCCGTTCTTCGCGTCACAGCGCGCGGCGGAACACGGCGCGGAGAAGGTAATCAACATCGCGGGCGTCGCGGCGTTCCGTCCGTTCCCCTCGTTCGTTCCCTACTCCGTCTCGAAAGCGGGCGTGGTATCGCTCACGAAGGCGCTTGCGAAGGCGCTTGCACCCGACGTGACCGTAAACGCCGTATCGCCCGGTACGGTACTTTCGCCGTCCGACCGTCCGGACGAGGAGGAGCAACGTATCGCCGACGAAACGCCCGTCGGTCGCACCGGCGAACCGAGCGACGTGGCAGACACGGTCGCCTTCGTCGTCCGTTCCTCCGACTTCCTCAACGGTTCGGTGATACGCGTCGACGGCGGACGGTCGCTCTGAGAGCGGCGGCGCGAAACCGCCGTCACGCCTAATTCGCCGTCATGACTAAGTGGCACGCGCGCGTGTATAAGAACGTATGTCAGACTCACTCTCAGAACAGGAATGTGAACCGTGCCAAGGAGGCGTCCCGCCGATGGAGAGCGACGAGATTCAGGAGTATCTCGGACGCGTCGACGGTGGATGGGACGCTGTCGACGACCACCATATCGAACGCCGTTTCGACTTTGACGACTTCCGCGACGCGCTTGAGTTCGTCTACGATGTCGGCGAACTCGCCGAGGACGAGGGGCACCATCCTGACATCTACCTCGAATACGGCGCGTCGGAGGTCAAGTTCTGGACCCACAAGATAGACGGCTTGCACGAGGCGGACTTCGTGATGGCGGCTAAGGTCGACGAAGTCTACGACGAGTACGTATGAGCTACAGCGTCACGAAGGAGATAGAGTTCAGCTACGGTCACCGTCTGCGGAACTACGACGGCGCGTGCCAGCATATACACGGTCACAACGGCGTCGCCGAGGTTGAGCTTTCCGACGATACGCTCGACGACCGCGGCATGGTCTACGACTTCGGCGACCTGAAGGACGACGTGAAAGGCTGGATAGACGACAACATGGACCATGCGATGCTGGTGCGCCACGACGACCCGTTGCTTGACTACCTGAAGGAGACGGGCGAACCGTACTACGTCATGGACGAGAACCCGACCGCGGAGGCGATAGCGCGCGAGATATACGAGTACGCCGAGTCGCAGGGACATCCGGTCGTCGCCGTCCGTCTATGGGAGACGGGTTCGTCGTACGCGACGTACGAGCCTTAGTAAGTCGTCGTGGGAGTCGCGGACGTACGTCGAAGACGAACCGCGCTCCGCCTTCGTAGCTCTCCTCGACGGCTATCTCCCAGCCGTGTACCTCGGCGATATCACGGACCGTCTTGAGACCCATCCCGGTCTCGAACACGTTCGGGAGAACGGTGTCGTCTATTCCACGTCCGTCGTCCTCGACGTAGAAGCCGGCGTCCGTGGCTCCGAGACGGACCGTGACGGCTTCACCACCGTGCTCGACGGAGTTCCGAAACAGGTTCTCGAAGATCCTCAACAACTGTTCCCTGTCGGCTTCGACGACGAGGTCAATGTCAGTCTCGAGGGCAAAGGTCGCGTCTTCCGTTGCGACGTTTTTCCACGCATCACCCGCCACATCCGCGACGGAGACCTCACCGAGGTCCTTCGCTATCTCCCCCGACTCGGCGCGTTCGAGCATGCCGTCGATAAGTTCGTTTATTCTTTCGAGAGCTTCGGCGGTCTTGCGCAGTACATCGGTGTCGTCGTCCTCGCGCGCCATCGCAAGGTTTCCCATGGCGACGGTGAGCGGGTTACGGAGGTCGTGGGAGAGAGCATGGGCGAACTCCGAGAGTGAACGGTTACGTCTCTTGGTCAGTTCCTCCGAAAGCCTCCTACGCGTAACGTCGAAATGTGCGACGGCGACGTACCTCTTACCGTCGTGCACGAATCCGCCGGCGTGCATCACGAACCACCGTCTTGCGCTCGGCGAGTGACACGGGTACTCGAAGCTGAAGAAGTCGGACTCCCCGTCGAGGATTCCCCGT
>JBKHFQ010000056.1:0-7486 GCA_046540135.1 Halobacteriales archaeon | reverse complement strand
GGCTCCAACACGACGATACAGTCCTGGCCCTAAGTAGTCAGCACAGTTAGCCAAACAACATTTCTCTTAGAAATGATGTACAACTCTAAAAACAACAGAAACAAGGCTGTCTCCCCGGTCATCGGCGTCATACTGATGGTTGCGGTTACGGTCATACTCGCCGCCGTCATCGGCACCTTCGTGCTGGGTCTCGGAGAGGAAACGGAGGAGACCGCGCAGGCGGGCATCTCGTTCGAGTACTACGACAAGTCCGCGGATACCATCCAGGTTAAGATTGTCGACCCCGGCAACGTCGACCAGATATACGTCACGGGACTAAGCAATGATAGTGACGATATGACGATAACACTCGAACCGCAGGCGGGTGAATCCGTCGAAATTACCGACCTCGACGGTGACAACGACAGTACAATCACCGTGATAGGTGAAGTCGAGAACTCGAACACCACGCTACGGTCGTTCGAGGAACACACGTACTAAGCACCGGACGCCGGGGCAGTCTGTCTTCATTTCTCGTTGCTATCTCGTTCCGTTACGCAGAGAGGATAGTACGTGCCTCCTGTCACCGCCATGGCGATAAGAACCGGCGAAGCCGTCCGGAAGGAAACCGAGACGGGACGAGTGCGCGAGCCGCTCGGACACCAGGGGTGCGACCCGGCGCGGTCGAACCATGACGCGGTCTTCCGAACCGACACCGGTGGGAGAAGAGCGCCCGCCTGAAACCAGTTTCGTGCGACGGCGTCTACACGCCCAGAACGTCGGCGCACGCGTCCGCGGCTTCGTACACAGAGTCCCCGACCGCGTCCTCTTCGACCGAGGCGACGGTACTCCTGCGGTCGGTTTGGGGATGAGGAAAGACCATCACGACGGCGTTTTCGAACCTCTGCGTCGTGTACCTCAGTCCGCCGAGTTCGTACAGGGATTCGTGGTAGGTCGTCTCCATCCCTTGGTACAGCATCTCGCGCGCAATCTCGTCAAGGCTCCCCTCGGTGTAGTCACGCGCGATGCGTTCGGGGAAGAAGACCTTCTCGTGTCTCACACCGTCGTCTTCGAGATACGCCACAAGGACGACGCGTAGGTCGTCGCCGAAGCTTTCGCGGAGTATCTCGACAACGTCCTCGTGCCTCTCGGTGACCGGCATGTTAGGGCGTCGGAGGGGAGACGCAAAACCCTTTCGGCGGTTTCTGTCGGTCGAAGAAGGTCGTTTTATGTAGACCCACCCCGTCACCCAAGTCAAGATGCGGCTCTCGACGGTCCCAAGGCTGTTAAAGGCGTTCCGGGTCCTCGCCCCCGTGATGCTGACCCACGCGAGGGACATGCGCCGGTACGTCGTCTTCGGTAGCGGACGAGAACTCGACAGGGAAGCGCGACGCGAACGGGCAAGGCGTCTAGCGGACGCCTTCGAGGAACTCGGCACGACGTACGTCAAGTTAGCGCAGTTCCTTACGACCCGACCCGACTTCGTACCGCCCGTCTACATCGACGAGCTACAACGGTTACAGGACGACGTACCTCCCGACGACTTCGAGAAGGTCGAGCGCGTCGTCGCCGACGAACTCGGTCCGCCCGACGATGTCTTCGACTCGTTCGACGACGAACCCCTGTCGTCCGCCTCCATCGCGCAGGTCCACCGTGCGACGGTCAACGGCGACGAGGTCGCTGTCAAGGTACAGCGCCCCGGTCTGCGTGAACGCGTCGAGGCGGACCTCGCGGCGCTGAGCGTCATGGTCTCCGTCATCTACCGCCTCCTCCGCGCCTCGGGACAGGCTTCTCACGCCGAGTCGTTGCTCTCGGTCAGCAGGGACGTTGACAGGTCGCTCCGCAAGGAGGTCGACTTCGAGCGCGAGGCGGAGACGATGCGAGAGATACGCGAGAACGTCGTACGCGAGGGGTTCGACGACGAGGTGGTCGTCCCTGAGACGTACGACGAACTCTGCACCGGACGCGTCATTACGATGTCATTCGAGGACGGCGTCAAGATAAAGAACTTCGACGGACTCCGCGAGCGCGGGCACGACCTGGGCGTCGTCGCGCGCCGCGTCGTCGAGGCGTATCTCCGCATGGCGTTCGTCTACGGCGTCTACCAGACCGACCCCCACCACGGAAACATCGCCGTGGCGGACGACGGACGCGTCGTAATCTACGACTACGGAATGTCCCAACGCCCCGAAACCGATGTTACAGAGGCGTTCGCGCGTTTCCTCGCCGGACTCGGTACGCGCGACCACGACGTAACCATAGCGGCGCTCGAAGACATGGGTGCCGTCGAGGTATCGTCGCGCAAGGGCTGGGACGCGCTCCGCGACTGGGCGGACGCGCTCTCGAAGGACGTGGCGGGCGACGTCTCCGAGATAGACGTGGGTGCCGTCGCCGAGGGCTTCGACGAGAGCTTCGAGGACTTCCCCATACAGCTCAACCAGGACATACTCCTGAGTCTGCGTGCCATCACGGGCGTCCAAGGTATCGCCACGAGCCTCGACCCTGACTACGACTTCAGCGCACATCTCGCGCGGTTCTTCGTCGAGAAGGAGACTTTCGACCTCGAACTAGAGGAGATACGCAGGGACGCGAAGGAACGTAGCGAGCGCCTCTACCTCGACAGCATGAGGGACGACATCAAGGACGAGATACGCGCCGGCAACAGGCGCACCGTCCTCGCCGTCGTGGGTTCGGCGCTCGGCGTCGGTTCAGGGGTCGTTTATCCGGTCGTCGGAAACACCCTCGTCTCAGGCGTACTCCTCGGCGCGGGCGTCGCAACCCTTGCCAAGGTCGCTCTCTCGTTCCGCGACACCGGGAGCGCCAAGGGACCGATGTTCATGATGCGGTACGAGATGGAGAAATGGGGCGACGAACACCGTACAGAGGACGGTGTAGAGAGGCGCGAAGACGACGGTGCGACGGTAGAGGACGACGGTTCGACCGAAAAGGCTCCCGAACCCCGCACGGACGGATGAGTTACGCAAGAGAAATACGTCCGTGCCACCACGGTCCGACATGGCGATAAGAACCGACGAGGACGTATGGCAGGAGACAGAGACGGGACCTGGTGCGCGCGAGCGTATCGTCGAGTTCCTCGAACAGAACCGCGGAAAGGCGTTCTCGGCGATGGAGATACACGACCACGCCTTCGACACACCGACGCCCGACCCCGACGACGACCCGTCTTCGTACTCGGCGATAATCACTCAGATGACGATACATCTCGCGGCGCTCAGCTACCTCGGTAAGGTCGAAGGGAAGCCGCTACCGAACGACGAACTCCCCAACGACCACGACGGTGGACATACGGCGTACTACACCGCCGCAACCGACGAGAACGGCGAAGAAGGGGAAGACGGGGACGAGAACGAGGAGTGACCGGCGCGCCTACTCGCGTTCCTCCGGGTTTTCGGGCGGTTCAGGTTCGTGCATGAACATCAGCTTTCTACGCCCTTCGTCCGTCTTGACCTCACACATACAAAATGCAATCGCCTCACGCGCAGCGAACTCCATCCAGCCGATATCGCTCTCTATGACGGCGTCGAACTCGCCGTACGGACACCGAGGGTTAGGGCAGTCGATGCCCGGATTCGCGTAGATGGTGCGCCCGCCTCTCGACGACTGTTCATGCCCCGAAAGCAGGTTCATCAGCTTGTCGTACTGTTCCTCCGTCATCACCTCTTCGTCTTCGTTCATCGTACCCGGGTACGCGGCGGTGCGACGTAACCCTAACGTCTTCGCCACGAAACCGTCCGGAGACCGGAACGGAGAGGAGAGAGGTTCGAGAGACACCGCTTTCCGGCGCGGAAGACGACGACACAGAAACGGTCGAAACGTGAACTCGGCTCCCACACGGGAACGTCTCCCAGAGGCATCGAACTCTCGCGGAAGCCGTCGGAGTGGCGTCGGTGTAGGTCGACCACAGGGTAGCCGTCATCCTGCATTCTACGTCTACTAAGCCGTTCCAACGTATATACTTGGCTGATGGGGAGGCACCGCAAAACCGACGAACCGAGGTACGTTAATAAAAACGGCGGGGTCAACGGTCTGGGGGGAGAACGTACCCCGCCGGGGGACATCTCACAGATTAGGTATCATCGAATAAATAACTTTCTGTAGCCGTAGAAAGCTGAATGTTAAGGTAAAGACCTCGCTAAACGTCTGAGGCTCGGAAACGGATGTAGCCAAGTGCGACGGGAACGACCACCCAGACGAGGATGACGACGGCGGAGAAGGCTTCCAGGGACCCGAATTCGCGTTCGAGATAGCCGGCGGAGAGGTTTGTGTAGGCGGCGTTGGGTCCGAGTGCGACGAGGAAGTCGTACCAGTCGGGCGGCGACAGGGTTCCCGTGGTTAGGTAGACGACCGCGCGCGGAACGACCGCGGGGAAGGCGTCCCAGAGGACCTTGAGGAAGATGTAGACGCCGACGACCGACGCCGCGGCGCGCGACCGTGACGCGACGCCCGCCGACACGCCGACTCCGACGGCGACGTAGACGACGCCGAGGAGCGTGGTGAGTATGATAAAGCCGAGGTAGTCAACGACCGCGAGCTCCTCGTACGACAGCATGACGACGAATCCTGCGAAGTAGCCGACGAGGAGCGCCACGGCGAGCACCGCGGAGCGTCCGACGAACTTGCCGAGCACGACATCGCGGCGCGAGTGAGGGAGTCCGAGAAGTACCTTTACGCTACCCGACGCGCGTTCGCCTACGACGGAGGCGTACGACGCCATCAGACCGAGTATGGGGACGAAGGAGGTGAGGAACAAGCTTGCGCGCCCCGTGAGCGCCGAGACGAGCGCCGTACCCGTTGCTTCGGCACCCGGACCCGACGACAGCGCGAAGCCGACAACGTACGCCGCGCCCGCGATTATGAGAACGAACAGAGCCGTGAGTATCCAGAGCGTCCGCGAGCGTGAGGCGTCGCGGAACTCCTTGCGCGCGACGACCGACCAGCTCATGCGCCTGCCTCCGTCGTCTCGGCTTCTTCGGCGTCGTCGTTCGGCTCAGTATACGCCGCGAAAAGTTCGTCAAGCGAACGCTCATCGGTCGTGAAGTCGCGGACACCGACGTGTTGGCGTACGGCGTCGAGAGCGCCCAGCTTGGCGTCTCCGCGGAGGCACGAGACGACGACGGCGTCACCGTCGCGCGAGACATCCGAGACGCCTTCGACACCGCGGACGGCATTCACGGCGGATTCCAAGGACGTTTCGTCGGCGTCAACGACGACGGAGAGACGTGAGACGGCGTCGATTCCGTCGCGTAGACCCTCGACGGTGTCGACGGCGATGAGTTCGCCCTCCTGCATGATACCGACGCGGTCGCAGACAGCCTCGACCTGTCCGAGTATGTGGGACGAGAAGAAGACGGTTGCGCCGCGGTCGTTCTCCTCGCGGACTATCTCGCGGACGCGTCGCGCGCCGTTGGGGTCGAGTCCGCTCGTCGGTTCGTCGAGGATGAGAAGTTCGGGTTCGCCGACGAGCGCCGTTGCGAGAAGGAGGCGTTTACTCATACCCTTCGAGTAGCCGCCTGCGCGTCTGTCGCCGGGGTCTTCTTCCTCTACGGAGTCACCGAGACCGACGCGTTCAAGGACCGCATCCGGGTTGGCGTCGACGCCCTTCGACTCGGCGACAAACTCGACGTGCTCCCTTCCGGTTAGACGCGGATAGAGACCGAAGCCTTCGGGCATCACGCCGACGCGTTCGTGAACGCGGTGGTCTCCCGCGGGTTCACCGAGGACGTAAGCGTCCCCCGATGTCGCGTGCGCGTATCCGAGCAGAACGTCTATCGTCGTCGTCTTCCCGGCACCGTTGGGTCCGAGGAAGCCGTACACCTCACCGTCGTCGACGCTCATATCGAGGGAGTCAACGGCGACGATATCGCCAAATCTCTTGCTGAGCGCCTCCGTGCGTAGGGCGGTCATGAGACGAATAACGCCGAGACGGTAAAGTAGGTTCCGGAGAGCAAAAAGACTGTTTTGCGGTACGTCTAAGAAAGGGTGATGAGCAACGACGACGGCTGGTTCGGTCACGTCCTCGACCGCGTCGAGCGCCTCCCGCCAGCCTACTTCCGCGAGTTGGTAGTCGATATCTGGGGTCTGCGCGGGTTCAACATCGGTCTGTACGCCGAGGAAGGCGCAGACTTCGTCGGCTTCAGGGGTCCGCGCCACGACCCGGAGACGGAGGTGGTGACGCTCGGAGGGTCGTCGAACGATGTCGAGGCGCTCGCGGATGAGGCGGAGGAGTTCGATGGTGCGCGCCCCGTAGCCGTAGCCAAGAGGTTCGAGGAAGGAGTGGACGACTGGACGGAGGTCGAGTTCGTCGACGCCGAGCGTATAGCGCGTCTAGTCGTCGAGGGCGGCTTCTACTGGACGTTCTACCGCTGGGTATCGCTCTCGGAAGCCGGCGAAGCCGACGTTGTTGAGGCGTGCGATGCACCCGTGCGTTACGGCGACAACGAGGACATAGTCGTCGGACGCGCGACCGCCGACCGCCTAGGGGCAACAGACGGCGACGTCATCCGCGTAGCGAGTGAGGCGGCGGGACGCGCGACCAGAGGCGGTCTCCTGAAAAGGGACCGCGACTACGTCGAGGTGGGCGGGTCGTACGCAGAGGGCGTTAACGCTGACGAAGGAGACGAGGTGCGCGTGGAGCTTGTGGATGGGGGCGAGGCGAGACGCGTATACGTCCTGTCGGTACCCTCGATGGAGGAAGAGCTCGCGGCGGAGGTATGGAAAGGTCACGCGCCGCACCGCGGAACGGAGCTTTCACAGCCCTATGGCGACGACGAAATCAGAACGATGGCTCTCGAAGTCCTGCCGCACGACTACTGCTACGTCGGAGAAGGGACAGACGTGGTCGTCGAGGGATACGCGGGTGCGCGGCGCGTCTTCGACTAAAACGTCGGCAGACCGCCTAGGTAGTCACCGTTTTCGTCGCCCTCAACACGGAGCCAGTCGGTGTCGTCGGACTCGACGAGACGGACGGGTTCGCGTAACTTCAGCTTCCCGTCATCCTCAACGGCTGTCAGATGGTCGTCGCCGGAGCGTATGTCGAGGAGAACCGAACGCCGGCGCGCCACCTCCGAATCCCCTACCTCCTTATCCTCAACGTCGATACCCCGGCGTTTGACGTGTTTTAGCCGGTCGTCCTCGTCGTCCCAGTAACGGACGTGCGTCACGGCGTAAGTCCCCCAGTCCCCCATTTGGCGAGACTACATATTCATCATAAATAAAGCTTGCCGACATCTATGGACGTGCGTGCAGATATTCACCGCCGAAAGTTACGAGAGTGTCGAGACAGATAAGCATCCTGTCCGAAGTTAAGAAGAGGGGGGGCTTCTCCGTCGCGCGTTATGCCGTAGGTGCTGTCGAGTAACCTCTTACGCGTTTCAGAGCTTCGACGGCGTCGTTACGTTCCGTGTACCCTTCGCCGGAGTCGGCTATGATACGTCCGTTTGACGACACGAGTCGCCAACGCCACTCGTCCGCCGCGTCCTTGAAGACG
>JBKHFQ010000055.1:0-7508 GCA_046540135.1 Halobacteriales archaeon | reverse complement strand
CACCGAACGCGTCGACGACGCCGGGGGGTCCGACGATGTCTGAGGACCGGTCGGTCGTGCTCGTGGTTGAGGACGAGAAGGACCTCGCCGACCTCTACTCGATGTGGCTCTCCGAGACGTACGAGGTCAGGACGGCTTACGACGCCGAGCAAGCGCTTGAACTCACCGACGAGGACGTGGATGTCGTCCTACTCGACCGCCGTCTACCGGGTATCTCCGGGGACGAGTACCTTGAACGTATACGTGGTCAGGGTTACGCCTGTCCCGTCGCGGTAATCTCGGCTGTCGAACCTGACCTTGAGATACTCGAAATGGGGTTCAACGACTACGTGGTGAAGCAGATTAGCAAGAGGGAGATGCACGAACTCGTCGAAAGGCTACTGACGCTGGAGGAGGCGGGTCCCGAAACACAGTAGTACTTCTCGATGCTCTCCAAGATTAAGACGCTCAGGGAGAAGAAGACCGACGCCGAACTCGCAAGGAGCGAGGAGTACGTCCGTCTCCTGAACTCGGTCGACGAGTTCAGGAACAGGGTCGTGTCGCTCGCCGAGGACCACCTCGAAACGCCGGGGAAAGGCGGTCACGGTGAGGGGTCCGTATACAGGGAAGCTGTTGAGACTTGGGAGGAGCGTAAGAAGGAACTTGACGAGGACGACCCTCTGTACGCCGCCGCCGAGGAGAACATACGTAAGTACACCGAGATGCTTGACGACGAGAACTCCGGGGCGACCGATACATCCGAGAAGGAGCTACTACGGATAGTCGCCGACAGCTTCGTAGCCGACGACTTCTGGCTCGACAGCCGGGTACTCCGCGCACTCAACAGGATTCTATACGACAAGTACGACGACACCCTCGTGGTGAGCAGACAGCCTCTCAAGGAGTCCACCGAGGTTGACAGCGAGAAGCTCGTTGAGGTCTCGGAGGAGGTCCGAGAGGAAGCCCGGCGGCGCATAGAAACGGATAGCTAACCGGAAAAGGTCGGCAGAGCGTCCTCTAATGCCTCGGTGTCCTCCAGACGGTATCTGACTGTACCGTCTCGGAACGACGACACGACGCCCGCGTCCTCCATATGTTCGAGGTGTGCATACGACTCGCCGGGTCCGTGGAGGATATGTATGTTTTCGAGTTCCCCGAACAGACGAGCGCCGACCTCCCAAGCGTCCAGCGGTCCGTCGTCGCGCAGAACGTCGACGACGCGTTCGGCGCGGTCGCGGTGGTGTCTCAGTATCTCATGGGCGCGCTCAGTCGGCGCATCTATGGTGTCGCGGTGTCCCGGATACGCTCGCGCGAAGCCGCGTTCGCCGATACGGACGAGCGTGTCGAGGTACTTCTCCAACGGCTTGTCGACGCGCACGTCCGCCCCGCCGACGTTTGGCGTGTAGACGGGTAGGAGAGCGTCGCCCGTGAAGACGGTGTCGCCGACCGCGAAACACGTCAGACCCGCTGTGTGACCCGGAGCGGCGACGGCTTCGAGTTCGACGCCCGCGACCTCGAAACGGTCTCCGTCCCCGAACACTTCGACCTCCGGGGGGTCGCCGTACGCGGGTTCCATAGCCTCCATGAAACCTAAGAGTTCGTCGCTCTTGTCGTCCGGAATCCCCCAGTCGTCGATGAGACGCCTCTGTTTCTCGTACATCGACTCCCACGCATCCTCGTCCTGTCTCACGAGCGGCGCGTCCTCCTCGTGAACGTGTACCGTCGCGCCGCTCCTGTCCTGCACGTACCCCGCGAGACCTGTGTGGTCGGCGTGCCAGTGGGTGAGGAAGACGTGGTCAACCTCGGCTACACCGACGCCGATGTCTTCGAGACCCTTGACAAAGTCGCGTCTGGTCTCAGGCGTCGAAACACCCGTGTCGACCAGCGCCGTCTCGCCGTCGCCTCGCAGGACGTACGACGAGTTGTCGCCCTCGAACTCCTCGTTTCCGAGTCTCAGACGCTCCGGCGAGAACGTCATATCACGTCCTCCGGCTCGTGCTTCTCCGACATACGTTTCGCCTCGACAGCGTACCGCTCGCGGGTCTCGTCGTCGCCCACTGGCGCGAGGTCTTCGTCGTCGACCTCTATCGCCGCGGTTGTCTCTCGCACGTCGTCGAACGAGGTCAGCGCGCGCTCCTTGCGTAGGTACCGCTCCCCGTCCGTCGTCGCGTACTCCAGTATAATCAGGTTCTGTTCGTCGTCGGAGTACGTCCGTTCGACCAGCCAGACCCGCACCATCTTAGAGCCTCCCGTTGAGTACCTTCGCCGCGACCAGAACCGGGTCCCAGACGGGGCTGAACGGCGGCGCGTAGCCGAGGTCGAGGCGTTCGACCTCTTCGACCCTCATGTCCGCCTCAACGGCTGTCGCCACGGTGTCTATACGTACCGCCGCCCGGTCCTCTCCGACGATAGCGCCGCCTAAGAGGCGCTCCGTGCCACGGTCGGCGACGAGACGCACCGTCGTTCTCGAAGCGCCGGGGTAGTATCCCGACCGCGAACGCGTATCGACCGTCTCGACGACGGGTTCGTAGCCTGCATCGAGCGCTGCCTCCTCGTCAACCAGTCCGGTCCGTCCGCATTCGAGTTCGAACGCCTTGAGCATCGCCGTGCCGGCTACACCCCCGACCGGCGTGGGTTCTCCGGCAACCGTCGCGCCGACCGCCCGTCCCGCGCGGTTCGCCGTCAGACCCAACGGCACCCATGCGCTCTCGCCCGTGACGACGTGGCGCGCCTCCGCACAGTCTCCCGCGGCGTAGACGCCCTCGGCGGACGTACGTCCGTACCTGTCGACCGCGATAGCGCCGCTTTCACCCGTCTCAACCTCGTCGGCAACGACCTCGGAGTTGGGGCGGACGCCGACACCCACGAGCGCGGTGTCCACGTCGAAAACGTCCTCCTCCGTCTCCACGCCCTCAACGCTCCCGTCACCGACGAGTTCCTTGACCGCTGTCTCGGTGTGTACCTCGACACCGTGTTCTTCCATCCCGTCCTCGACGCGTTCGGCGACGGAGTCGCTGAACTCCGGCAGGACGTGGTCGGAACGTTGGAAGAGATGGACATCGATGTCCCACGCGCGGAACGCCTCACACATCTCGACGCCGACGTATCCGCCGCCGACGACCGCGACCGTTTCGGGCGGTTCTGCGCTTCCGTACCGCGCGACCTCCTCCTCGTCAAGGTAGCCGTCTCCGCCGAGCGACGCGACCTCGAAACCGTCGGGGTCTTCGAGAAGCGCGCGCACCTTCGCGGCGGAGTCGAGACCGTGGAGCGTGAAGACACGGTTGAGCTCCGCGCCGTCGAACGGTATGAAAGCCCGCGCGCCGGTCGCCACCAGAAGGTCTCCGTACTCCTGCACGAACTCGCCGTCCGGACCGTCGACGGTCACTGTCTTGTCGTCGGTCGAAACGTCGACGACCTCGTGTTCGCGGCGCAGGTCGATACCGCGTTCCTCAACATCGTCGGGAGACAACGACTGCAGATTCACGAGACGCTCGACTTCTCCTTTGATGAAGTACGGCGTTCCGCAGTGGGCGTACGAGACCCAACGCCCCTTCTCGAAGACAACCACGTCGCGGTCGGGGTCGTCGCGCCCGAGCTTGCTCGCGGCACTCAGACCCGCGGCGTCCCCGCCGATTACGACGAAAGGTTCCATATCTCGGATACGTCGGACGCATACTTGTAACGTACGATAATGTGTAGTAATGTAACAACGACAAACATCTGTCTAACGCACGGGACTCTCGCCGTCAGCACATCAAAGACTTTATGCTCCGACGAAAGGATTTCCCGGACAGGAATCGGGCGAGATGTCGACGAACGACGAAGCTTACGCGGACTACGGGGCATCTACGTCTCCGCGAACGTCGATGGTCTCGGACCCGTAGCCGAGGTGCTGTGTGGCGCATGCTGACGCAACTGATTGAACCGGCTCTGTCCGCCGTCGTCGGTAGCCTCTGGTACTCGCTCTCAGCGGTACCGGGTGCCGATGCTGTCGTTTCCTACCTGTCGGGTTTGGACCTCCGACTTCTCGTCATACCGCCTATCACCGGAATCATCGGCTACATCACCAACTGGGTCGGTATACGTCTCATGTTTCACCCCATCAAGTTCCGCGGGTTCAAGGTCCCGGGTATGGACCAGATTTCCCAGTTCTTCCCCCGGCGCGTACAACAGATACCGGGGATGATGGAGGGTAAGTTCGGATGGCAGGGCATCGTTCCTTCGCGCGCGTCGAAGATGGGGAGTATAGCGTACGACAACAGTATAGAGAAGGTCGCAAGTCAGCGTGAGTTTTATCGTCAGTTCGACCCCGATGTCGTTGCACAGTACGTCGTTCAGGAGGGGAAGGAGGACATACACGCACTCGTTGACGACATACTGAGGACGGAGTATCCTAACCTCTGGGACGAGGCACCACAGTCAGTCAAAAACGTCATACACGAACACGCCGAGTCGCGTCTTCCCGAAATCTCCAGCCGTCTGTTCGAGAAGACGGGAGAGAACATCAACGAGCTGATGAACGTCAAGATGATGATAATCAACCACCTCGAAGCCAACCCTAAGCTTCTCAACCGGATGTTTCTCGAAGTCGGCGACAAGGAGCTAAAGTTCCTCGTCAACTCGGGTTTCATCTTCGGCACCCTCCTCGGCTTTATATCGATACCTCTGTTCGTCTACATCGACCGGTGGTGGGTCCTACCCGTCTCAGGCGCTTTTGTCGGCTACATGACCAACTTCATCGCCATCAAGGCGATATTCAACCCCGTCAACGAGTACAAGGTCGGACCGTTCCGTATACAGGGTCTCTTTATCAAACGTCAGGACGAGAGCGTCGACAAGTACGCATCCATCGTCGCAAAGGAGGTCCTGACCGTCGGCAACATCGCGCGCCATCTCCTGTACGGTCCCAAGTCCGACAGGACACGTAAGATGATACGCGACTCGCTCCGTCCTGAGATAGACCGCTCTGTCGGCGCGGCGCAACCCATAGTACGCGCCACGTCGGGGGACGAGAGCTACGAGGCGATGCGTGAGGCTCTCGCAACACAGCCCATAGAGTACGGCTACGAACTCCTCAAAGACCCCGAGTTTAACCGTGAGAGGAGCATACGTATGAAGGAGCTAATATCCAAAGAGATGAAGAAACTACCGCCCGAGGAGTACGTCCTGATGCTACGCCCCGCCTTCGAGGAGGATGAGTGGCTACTTATCGCGGTCGGTGCTGTCCTCGGATTCGTCGCGGGATGGATACAGCTACTCGTGGTGACCGGACTATGACGGACGACCATACCGACGACGGCGACGACGAAGGCGTAGACGTGCGCGTACGTCGCGTAGGGCGCGGACCGGGGCGACCACGAGCGTACGCGGAAGACGGCGACAGCGACCACCGCGCCGACCTGACCGAACGCGCCCGGTCGGTGGTCGATGCGGTCCTCGCGGGTGAGGAACCTGAGCTCGAAGAAGCAGAGTCGGAGGCTCTCCTCGCGGTCGCGCGGAACGCCGATATCTTCCCCGTCGCCGTCGAAACCGACCGTCTTGACGGGAGCCTGTCGGCGCTGGGCGCGGCTCTGGTAGAACCTACGCGCGAACCCGCAGACGTAGAGGAAGCGCCGTCCTTGCTCGACGTTGTGAGGGACGCCCTCTGGGTTGCGCGTATCGCCGTCTCGACCACGCGCCGTCTCGCGGGTTACTCTTTGCGTTCGGGCGTGCGGACGGGCGCCCGTATGCGTCGCTCTCGACGAGATGGACCGTATCGGGGTTGAAGTTCCGTCCGACAGCAGTATGAAGAACGGTAGGGACGACGAAGTCGTAGCTATCCGACAGCTCCGCGAGCGCGGTGAACGTCTGCTTGAACTTTCGGCGGATGTCGAACACGAGGAGCATGCCCATCCCGCATACCCGGATATACTCGACCAACTAGCCCCTGACGAGGCGCGTATACTCCGTTTCCTCGCTACCGAGGGACCTCAGCCCGTCGTTGACGTACGTGACGCAGGATGGCTCCCTATCACGTCGGAACTTGTCGGCGCGGGTCTTTCGATGGTCGGCACCGAGGCGGGATGCCGTTACGAGGACAGGACACAGGCGTACCTCAACAACCTACACCGCCTCGGACTCGTCTGGTTCTCCGACGAACAGGTCGACGACGTCCGCCGCTACCAGCTTGTCGAGGCTCAGCCCAAGGTGATGGAGGCACGTGACGAATGCACGCGCCCCAAGGTGGTGCGCAGAAGTATCCACCTCACGCCGTTCGGCGTCGACTTCTGCCGCGTCTGCCTTCCTCTCGGAGTCCTCTCCGAGGACGCTTCGAGCGTCTACCACCCGCCGGACCGGGTCAACGGTGACGCTGACGTTCGGCAGGACGACGAACGGGGTGTCGAAGACGGTCGCCGTGATGGAAACCGCGACCGGGGACGTGACGCACGTGACCGCCGTAACGGCGACACGATAAGGAACCCACATCTCGACGACCACTGGGAGTAGGTAGGTTCTTGTTTCTCGACCTCCCCGCGCATACATGGAACGCACGGTTCTGGTCACGGGCGCGGCGTCGGGTATAGGGGAGGCGACCGCACGCCTTTTCGAACGCCGTGGATGGCGCGTCTACGCCACCGACCTTGACGCCGACGACGTGAACGCAGGGAGTGTAGCTCTCGCACTCGACGTAACCCGACAGGACGACGCACGCGACGCCGTCGAACGTGTCGTTGACGAGACGGGACGCCTCGACTGCGTCGTCAACAACGCGGGCGACCCTCTCGCGGGTGCTGTGGAAGCGACCGACGTTGAGGAGACGCGCGCACAGTTCGACGTGAACGTACACGGTCCTCATCGGCTGGTGCGGGCGGCGTTGCCGTACATGCGCGAACAGGGCGACGGCACGGTCGTCAACATGTCGAGCGTCCTCGGACGCGTCTCTCTCCCCGGCGTCGGCACCTACTGCGCGTCGAAGGGTGCACTCGAAGCAATGAGCGACGCGCTCCGCGTCGAGGTAGCGCCGTTCGACATCGATGTCGTCCTCGTCGAACCCGGCGGGGTTGAGACGGGGTTCGAGGAGGGTGCGGCGGAACGTCTCGACCGCGACGGTCCCTACGCCGACACCCACGACACTCTCGAAGAACGCGCCGACGTTCTCATGAGCGGCGTCCTCGCCTCGTCGCCCGAAGACGTAGCAGAGGTCGTCGTCGAGGCGGCGGAGGATGACGACCCCGACGCGCGGTACACCGTCGGTCCGGCGTCGAAACCCCTCGTCGCGTCAAGCTACCTGCCGTCGAAGATACGCGACATCGGTCTGTCGCGTCTATTCTGAGCCCAGACCACGTTCACGCAGGCGTTCGTCACGCTCTGTCTCGACCCCGAGACGCGGAACCTCCACCGGACGACCGTCCTCATCGACGGCGACGAACGTGAAACGTGACTCCGCAGTCCGTTCGCGTTCACCCGTCCGCGGCTCCTCCTTGTCGACCAGCAGACGGACGCGTACGCTCGTCGTGCCCACCGCGTACACCCATGACTCGACGACGGCG
>JBKHFQ010000054.1:0-7573 GCA_046540135.1 Halobacteriales archaeon | reverse complement strand
TACGACCTGTCGGCGCTCGAATCCCTGAGCGCGGCACTCGCCGCCATCGGCAACATCGGTCCGGGGTTCGGCTCCCTCGGACCGTTCGGTAGCTACCTCGACCTGTCGAATCTATCGAAGCTCCTGATGTGTTTCCTAATGTGGATAGGAAGGCTCGAAATAGTTCCCGTCCTTGCGCTTCTCATCAAGGGACTCGACAGCGAGTGACTACCCGAACAGCCGTTCGAGTATCGAACGGTGGCGCGCCTTCTCAGCGATTATGACGGACGTGTCAACGTCGTAGACGACATCGTACACGAGCGAACCGCCGACGAGACGCGAAAGGAGTCCTTCGCTAACAGCACCCATGAGCAGGAGCGACGCTTCCTCCGCCTCCTCCTCTATCACCTTCTCAACATCGCCGGTGCGGACGACGAATTCGGCGTCACCGAGTCCGTTCGCGTTCGCCCACTCGTCAAGGAACTCCTCGCCCTCCTCGCGGTCGTCTGCGACGTGGAGGAGACGTATCTCCGAACCGACAGCGTCGCGTAACGCGAGCGCGACCTCGGCACCGAGTTCGCCGTGCGGTCCCCCGTCGGTCGGGAAAAGGACGCGTGACGAGTCGCCGCTCCGTTCCTCGTAGACGAGAAAGTCGCACGGGAGGTCGTGGGCGAGTTCGTCGACGAGCGACTCAGCGCGCCCGGCGGAGAGACGCCCTTCGTCACCCCATCCCATGACGGCGATGTCGGCGTCGTACTCCCTCGCGGCGTCGAAGACCTCTTCGAGCGCACGGTGTGAGAAGACGGTATGGGTCTCGACGGGGACACCCATCTCCTCTGCGTGTTCGCGGGCGCTCTCGATAACCGCCTCATCGCCGGTGAACGCGTCCGATTCGGCGGCTCGCCTCAGAGATGTCTGGTCGGGAACCGTGACGACGTGCACGGCGACGAGTTTACCGTTCTTTGCTTTCGCCACCGCACCGCCCAGACGGACGAGGTCGCGTTCGGTGCGCGGGTTCGAGACGGGCACCATGACGCGGTAGTCTTCGGGAGCAACAGCCTCCGCCGCCGAAACCGCCGCGTCGGGTAGTTCGTCGGAGCGTCCCATGATGTACTCGGTAAGTATCCCTTCCTTTTCGGTATTCCGACGGGCGTAGACGAAGTACCAGACGACAGCTCCCGCGACGAAAAGGAAGCCGAGCTGTTGTTCTATGGGTGCCATGAAGTAGATGAGACCCAACGAAAGTACCGCACCGAGTATCGGTGTCACGGGGTAGAGGGGGACGCGGAAGTCCGGGTCGTACTCAACCCCCGACTCGCGGAAAGTGATGAGGGCGACGTTCATCAGGGCGTAGACGACGAGATGCAGGACGCTCGCGGCTTTTGCAAGGGATTCGACGCTACCCCACGCGACGAACAGGAATATTACGGTACCGGTTACGGCGATGGAGCGGTACGGTGTCGTGAACCTTGGATGTATCTCGTTTAGCCAGTCGGTCACGAGCTTGTCGCGCCCCATTGCGAAGTTGATACGCGCCGAGGCGAGTATCGAGGCGTTTGCGGACGACGCCGTGGCGAGAAGCGCGGCGAAAGTGATGAGACCCAGACCGGCGACGCCGAGAGGTCCGACGAAGACGATTTCGGCGACCTGCGAGACGGGCGTATCCTTGGAGAGTTCGTCCCACGGGACAACGCCTATCATAATGGCGACGAGGACGGCGTAGATAACCATCACGGTGGCGACGCTACCGATAACGGCGATAGGTAGGTTTCGTCCGGGGTTCTTCATCTCCTCGGCGACAGTTCCTATCTTAGCGTAGCCGAGGAAGGCGACGAATACGAGAGCGGTTCCCGGTAGAATCGCCCCGTACCCCTGAGGACTCACGCCGTCGGCGAAGAGTGTTGAGTAGTCGAACGATAGGAATCCCGCGACCGCGAACAGGGTCAGTATGCCGAGGAGAAGTGTCACGATGACCGTCTGGACTCCTCCGGTCTCCTTCGCGCCTATGTAGTTTACGCCTACGAATATCGCGGCGGCTATGAGAGCGCCTATCTGTACGTCGGTGAGAGTGAAGAGGAACAGGTCAACCGTGGGAAGGGCGAGGGAGAGTGTCCCGACAGCGGGAAGGCTGACGACAGCATCTTCAAGGAGGACTGACAGGTAGCCCCCAAATCCGATACAGTAGAAAGCGGAGGCGAAGGCGAGACCCATCCAGTCGCCCATGCCGGAGACGGTGCCGAACAGCGGACCGAGCGCACGGTTTATCCAGTAGTACGCCCCTCCAGCCTTAGGCATCGCCGTACCGAGTTCGGCGACCGCAAACGCGTTTATCATCGCTATGGTACCACCGATTAGGAACGAGGCTATGACGAGAGGACCCGCCTCCCGCGAAGCTACGCCGGGAAGTATGAAGATACCCGCACCTATCATCGTCCCTATACCGATGGTGAGCGCGGAGAGAAGACCGAGGTCCTTTGCAAGTTCGTCGTCAGTCATGTGGGAGTACGACAACGGGGACGTTGTTGTCCTGTACGAACGCGTCCATCCTACCGCCCACGAGAAGGTCAAGAAGTCGGTTGGACTTGCGCGGCACGAGCGCAACCGACGACGCGCCTATTTCGTCGCACAGGTCGAAGACAGCGCCCGCGATGCTCGTGCCGAAGACGACGCGTTCGTCGGTCTCAACGCCGGCGCCCGCGGCGTCAAGGGCTTCGCGTCCAGCCTCGAAGGTTTCGTCGGCGTACTCCTCGCGCTGTTCAACCGACGCCTTGTCGGGCGCACCCCCTGCCTTCTCGACGACATGGACGAAGATGAGACGGTCGACCCCGGCGAGGTACGGCGCGACGGCTTCGGCGGTGGTCGTTGCGTCATCGGGGCTTCCGACGGGTGCGACGACGGTGTCTGTTAGCTTCACGGGCGCGGGTTCGACGCGACGGATAATAATACCACCGCTCGCCCGTATCCGTCACGGTCGTTCGGTGGGGTTTTGGTGCGCGGGAACGAGGTACGCGTATGAAAGCCGTACAGTTCTCGGAGCACGGAGGACGCGACGTAATCGAGTACGCCGAGCGCGACGAACCGACGCGCGACGAAGGCGAGGTGCTTATCGACGTGAAGGCGGCGGCTCTCAACCACCTCGACGTATGGACACGTCGCGGTCTGCCCGGCGTCAACCTCAACATGCCCCACGTCCCCGGAAGCGACGCCGCGGGCGTGGTCGTCGACGGCGGCGGTACGCGTTTCGAGGAGGGCGACGGTGTCGCCGTCTGGTCGGGCGTCGCGTGCGGCGACTGCGAGTTCTGCAGGAACGGCGACGAACCGCTCTGCGTCGACTTCCACATCATAGGCGAACACGTCGAGGGTGTGCACGCAGAACGCGTCTCCGTACCCGCCGAAAACCTCGTACGCGTTCCCGACGGCGTCGACTTCGAGCGCGCCGCCGCCGCGCCGCTCGTCTTCGGAACGGCGTGGCGCATGCTCGTGACACGCGCCGGTGTGCGCCCGGGCGAGAACGTCCTCGTACTCGGCGCGTCGGGCGGCGTTGGTCACGCTTGCGTACAGATAGCGCGCCACGCAGGAGCGACGGTCTACGCGACGGCAGGAAGCGACGAGAAGGCGGAGGCGGCGCGCGAGCTCGGCGCGACGGGGGTCTTCGACTACACGAGCGAGAACTTCGCCGACGCCGTGCGCGAGGCGACCGACGGACGAGGCGTCGATGTTGTCGTAGACCACGTCGGCAAGGAGACTTGGCGCGACTCGCTCGCCTCGCTCGCAAAGGGCGGAAGGCTCGTCACCTGCGGCGCGACGACTGGCGGCGACGCGACGACCGACGTGAACCGCATCTTCTGGAACCAACTCGATGTCCACGGTTCGACTATGGCGACGCGCGGCGAGGTCGACGACGTACTGTCACTCGTCTGGGACGGCGCGCTCGAACCGCGTATACGCGCGACGCTACCCATGAGCGAAGCCGCGGAAGGACACCGTATGTTAGAGGAGCGCGACGGATTCGGTAAGGTGGTTCTGGTACCGGACGACGAGTATTAGCCGAGGAAGAATCGGAAAAAGACGTACGGCACGCCGAACAGGAGAACGGTCATCACGGCGAGTAGAACGCCGTACGAAACAGCGGTCGCAAGTATCGTGAGGTACGAGTCATGTTTTAGCTCCTCGGTGTCAACGTCTACCATGGTACTTCTCGTGTACGGACGGATATAAAACGAACGGTCGTCTTTCGGTCGCCGCCTCAGAGCGCGTCGCTCGTCGCCGCGACTGCGTAGCCTGCGTTGACCTCGACGCCCTCGTCCTCCAGAATCTCGCCGAGTGCGTCGACGAGGTACAGGACGTTCTGAGCGCGCGCCGAATGTCCCATGCATCCGATACGCAGTATCTCGCCCTCAAGGTCGCCGAGTCCCGCCGAAATCTCGATGTTGTACTCCTCGACTAGACGGCTGAGGATGGTCGCGTCGTCGACGCCATCGGGTACGCGGACGGCGTTTAGCGTGGGTAGCCAAGCGTCGTCGCGCGAGTTCATCTCTAGACCCATCGCCTCGATTCCGCTCTTGAGCGCACCCGAGACGCGGAGGTGGCGTTCCCACCGTTCCTCGATACCCTCCTCGGCGACTATACGCAACGCCTCGCGCAGACCGAAGATGTTGGTGACGGGCGCTGTGTGGTGGTACGACCGGTCGTCGCCCCAGTAGTCTTCGAGTTCGGCGAGGTCGAGGTACCAGCAACGCGGTTCAGTTTCGCGCGAAAGTATCTTGTCCATGGCGTCGTCGTTGAGCGTGAGGGGGGACGCGCCGGGCGGACACGAGATGCATTTCTGCGCCGCCGAGTACGAGACATCGACGCCCCATTCGTCAACCTTGAGTTCGACTCCTCCGAGCGACGTGACGGTGTCAACGATTGTGAGAGCGTCGTGTTCGTGGGCGATGTCGACGAGTTCGGGCACGTCGGGTTGAAGCGTTCCCGTGCTCGTCTCCGCCTGCACGAATCCGAAGATGTCAGGTTGGTGTTCGTTGAACGCCTCCTGCACATCGACGGCGTCGAGAGGTTCTCCCCAAGGCGCGTCGACCTGCACCGTCTCGCCCCCGGCGCGTTGCGCCATGCTCTCCATGCGCGCGCCGAAGTAGCCGTTGGTCGGCACGAGAACCTTGTCGCCGGGTTCGACGAGGTTCGAGATAGCGGCTTCCATCGACGCCGAACCCGTTCCGCTGACCGGGAGCGTCCATCTGTTGTCGGTGCGGAAGACGTACCGCAGAAGGTCCTGTACCTCGTCCATTATGTCGACGAAGTAGGGATCGAGATGTCCGACGATGCTCGTGTTCATCGCACCCAGAACGCGCGGATGGACGTTGCTCGGACCCGGACCGAGCAAGACGCGTTCCGGCGGCTTGAGTTCGCCCACGTTCGGTTCGTCCATAGACGGCTTAGCAGACGGGTGGATAAAAAGCTGATTGTAAGACTCGGCGACGAACTAAAGAAGAGCTAGGACGACCATCCCTCCGGAATCCGCTGGATGGGCACCGGATGTTTCCGGTGCCTATCCCGTACGCCGGGAGCACTCCGCTCATACCGAATACCTTTTTAACCACACCATATTTGAGTATTTTCTGTAAAGGAAACATGACAACCAAAATACCCGAAAAAGCGTACTTGGTACTGTTACTCTGTGCGGTGCTGATTACGACAGGGTGCCTACAGGAAGACGGTGTCGGAGCCGAAGACATACGCGAAGCCTCGGCTGAATCGATGGATGAGGTCGATACGTACGCGTTCGAGACGGAGACGGATGTCGAGGCGCAGGCGGGCGGAGGTACGGAGGACAGCCTTTCGTTAACCGTCTTCACGCGCGGAACCGCGAGCGAGTCGGCGGACCGAATGAAGACCTCCTCCAACCACGTCGTCAACGAGGAGACTGTGGACCAGGAGACGTACGCCGAGAACGGGACGGCGTACGTCAGGCTGAGGAACGGAGGGGATGGAGAGACGGGCGGCTGGTTGGAGAGGGGTAACGCTTCTTCCACACCCGTCGACCACCACGTCGGTATACTCCGAGCCTCCGAGGCGGAGTACGAGGGTGAGGAGAGCATCGACAACGAGTCGGCGCACGTCCTGACCGTCGGTGCCGACACGAAGGAGTTCCGCGCCTTCGTTCTCAGAACCGCCGAGGTTCCGTTAGAGAATGCCGGTGTGGTCACCGAAACGTTGCTCGACGACGCCGAGTTCGGAAACGCGTCCCTGCGGTACTGGGTCTCCGACGACACAGACCGCCTTCTCCGCGCAGAGGCGACCGCGAACGTGTCGGTAACGGTACCGAACGCCGAGGAAGAACTGGAGATACAGGTGGAGACAGAGACGGAGTTTTCGAGCTACGGCGGCGAGGTCAACCTTACAGCACCGAGCGGTATCGAAAACGCCGCCGAGCGTGACGACGGATTCTCGGGTTCATCGTCGGGGTCGGCGGGCGCCGCGGCGTACGCGAGCGAGGGCGGTGTCGTTGATGTCATGGAGGTTCGGCACAGCGAGTCGGGCGGAAACGAGACGAGCACCGCGACGGTGACCACGAACCCGGTTACCGCCGACAAGGTCACCGCCGAGGCTGTCGAGTCAGGCGATACGGCGACCGCCCAGAACCTCAACGAGTCGCGTGAGGAGTTCGTGCTCGAACTCGACCCCGACGGCGACGAGGTGGTCGTCAGGGTGACGAGAGGGAACGAAACCGAGGTCGTCTACAACCAGACGGTCTCGCCTGAGTAGCCGTCCATAGCGTACCTACGCGACCGACGGACAGCGTACTCAGTACGACTCGACCCCGACACCAAGCTTCTCGAAGTCCTCGACGTTGTCCGTAAGCACCGGTTCTTCGTATCCTTCGCCGACGGCGGCTATCATCGCGTCAACCCATCCAACTCCGCTCTCACCTCCCGCCTGTGCGTCGGCTCGCGCGAGCAACTCACCTGCGCGTCTCGCCGTGTCCGCGTCCTGTTCGACGATGGGATACATGCGGAGGGCGTTGCGGACCTTCCTTCCCTCCTCCTCATCGCCAAACTCGGCTCCGTACGAAATCTCCGTGACTACGGGAGAGGGGACGCGCTGAACCACGCCTTCGTCGGAAAGTTCGACGCCCTTCTCAAAAGCCGCCCGTTCGCCATCGAAGAGGTCTATGAGGTATGAGGTGTCGAGAATCACTCGAAACGCTCCCGTACCTCGTCCTTCCCGTCAGCGGTGCTTTCCCGTTTCGCCTCGATACGCTCGCGCATCTCCTCTGCTGTCTCCGACGAAAGAATACCCGCGACATTTTCGGGAGACGGACCGCCGATAAGCCTACGCAACGTCTCCTCCATCGTCTCGTCGTCGCGTTTGTGCTCCTTCACGAACTCGTGAAACTCCTCCGAGATACGCACCGACTTGCTCATTTGCGTATACTTGGGTATACGGCAGTATATGGGTTCGGGTTAGAAAGTATGGAACGTTATCAGGGGTGGTGTCAGTTGAGAGTTACTTAGTTTCTGAGACTCTACTATCGGGTCGGTGGTTTGCCTGCTCGTTCGCGTAGCTCGCTTAGATTATCCCGCCTCCCCGATTTGAA
>JBKHFQ010000053.1:0-7681 GCA_046540135.1 Halobacteriales archaeon | reverse complement strand
CCCGATTCTCTCGGCTCTCGGCGCGACGTTTACCGAGGCCGGCGACGACAATCTCCTCCGGTTGTTCTACCACGGTCGACTCCCCGAACCGCTTCATGGGGGCGATCCGGTGGTTGTGACGGTCGGCGGTGACGACCGAAACTATGCGTTCCGACTGTTTGATAGCGGCTGGACGCCGGTTACGGGGAGGCATATCCAGGGGACCCCCGGGGACGTGGAACCGATCAACGAGGGGGCGCTACACAATTTCCTTTCCAAGACGGGGGTAATATGACCGACGACGAGAACGAACCCGAGTTCACGCATATCGAGGACGGCGAGGCGCAGATGGTCGACGTGACCGACAAGGACGACGTCCGGCGCGAGTCGACGGCGTCCGGAAGGATAAGACTGCGCGAGTCGACGGTCGACGCTATACGAGACGGCGACGTAGAGAAGGGTAACGTCGTCTCGACCGCACGTATAGCGGCGATACAGGCGGTGAAACACACGTGGGAGGACGTGCCGATGTGTCACCAGATTCCCGTGACAGGCATCGACACGTCGTTCGAGTTCGAGGACACCGCCGTCGTCGCGCGCGTCGAGGTAACGTCGACGGGCAAGACGGGCGTAGAGATGGAGGCGCTAAACGGGGTGACGCGCGCCCTCCTGACCGTCTGGGACATGGTGAAGAGCGCCGAGAAGAACGACGACGGAGAGTACCCTGAGACACGTATCGAGGACGTGCGTGTAGAGGAGAAAGTGAAAAGTCAGCGGTAGAACTCGACGTTTCCTTCGTCGGTGACGCCTATCTCAACGGAAGCGTCGAAACGTTCGCCGTCGAACAGGTCGGAAAGCGTCGTGTAGATACGCGTGTAGAGTTCGGGGCGCGAGTGTTCTATCTTGACCCCCTGAACGTCGCCGATGTCGTAGACGGTTTCGACGACATCGTCGATATGGTCGCCCGGCGATACCTGGACGCGGTCAGGAGTCCGTATCCGTTTGGCGAGTTCAACCGTCCGGCGCGCCTTCTCGACGTTCTCCTCCGCCGCCGTCTGAATCATGCTGACGTTGGCGGCGCTCGTCCCGAACTCGTCGGCGATTTCGCGCTGTGTCATCCCCTCCTGTCGCATGGCGAGGACGCGCGCCTGTCGCTCGGTCAGGAACGTGCCGTCGGTATCGGGTAGTTCCACGTTGGTTAAACGAGACCGATTAACATAAGGCTTTAGATTAACCGGATATAGTTTAGCTATATGCGGAGACGTGAGTTCGTGAGGGCTCTTGCAGGAGCGGGCGCGACCGGCACGGTAGCCGCGTCCGGGTGTCTTAGCTCCGGCGGTGTTACAGTCCTGTCAGCGGGAAGTTTAGCGGTGGTGCTCGACGAAGGCGTCGGACCCGCGTTCGAAGACGACACGGGTACGGCGTACAGCGGCGAGTACTACGGCTCGACCGCCGTCATGCGTATGGTGCAGGAGGGTCAGAAAAGCCCCGCCGTCGTCGTCAGCGCGGACGCGGGTCTCCTGCGCGAACGCCTCTACGACGAGTACGCCGACTGGGATGTCGTCTTCGCCTCGAACTCGGTCGGTATCGCCTACAACGAGGATACGCGCGTGGGCGAGAGACTCGAAGACGGCGACACGTGGTACGAGGTCCTGCGCGACGCCGACAAGGGCGAAGTGGCGATAAGCGACCCCGACCTCGACCCTCTCGGATACAGGGCGGTACAGATGTTCGAGCTTGCCGAGGAAAAGTACGGTCTTGACGGCTTCAAGGACGGGATGCTCGCCAAGGTCTACAAGGAGCCGCAGGAGGCTCAGCTCCTCGCAGGCGTCCGTTCGGGAACCAGGTCGGCGGCTATCGCGTACGGGAACATGGCTGTCGACCACGGAATACCTTTCCTCGAACTTCCCGACGACATCAACTTCTCAGACCCCGAACTCACCGACAAGTACGCCGAGGCGACGTACACGATGGAGGACGGAACGACGGTTGAAGGCTCTCCCGTGCTGTACAACGCCACGGTTCTCAAGGACTCCAAGAGGCGTGACGCCGGGACGGCGTTCGTCAGCTTCCTCCTCGACAGCGACGAAACGCTCGCGGATAACGGTCTCACCATCGTCGACCCACGTTACAACGGTGACGTACCGGAGGAGGTGTCGTCGTGAGACGACGCGAGATGGCTATCTTCGGCGGACTCGGCGCGGCGCTTTTCGCGTACGTCGTCTATCCGTTCGCGGCTTTCTTCGTCGGGGCGCGTGGCTCCGAGATAACCGTCGGTCCCGGGTTCCGCGACGCCGTCGTCAACTCTCTTGTGACAGCACCCGTCGCGACGGCTGTCGCGGCGGTCTTAGGCATCCCACTCGCCTACTTCCTCGCGCGCGCCGAGTTCCGCGGAAAGGTCCTCGTCGAGGCGCTCGTCATCCTCCCTCTAGTTCTGCCGCCCGTCGTCGGGGGCGCTATGCTCCTTATGGGGTTCGGTAGGTTCACGACGGTCGGCGGTATCGCCTCCGCGGCTGGCGTACCGCTGACCGACAGCCTCGTGGGCGTCGTGCTCGCCCAGACCTTCGTGGCGTCGCCTTTCGTCGTCGTCACCTCCCGCGCCGGCTTCGCGTCGGTCGACGAGGACCTCGAACACGCCTCGCGCACGATGGGACACGGTTCCGTCGCCACGTTCTGGAACGTCTCGCTTCCATCGGCGCGTACCGCCGTCGCGGCGGGCGTCGTTCTGACGTTCGCACGCGCTGTCGGTGAGTTCGGTGCGACGATGATGGTAGCGTACAACCCGCGTACGATGCCGACTTTGATATGGGTCGACTTCATATCCCGGGGTATCGACGGCGTCATAGCTCCCGCGCTCGTCTTGATAGGGGTTAGCATTACGGTGATAGTCGCGGTACAGAAGCTCGAACGCGTGCCCGCTCTGAGGAAATGATGCTCGAAGTAAGAAACCTGACGAAGACCTACGGCGACGAAACAGCCGTCGACCGTCTGTCGTTTACCGCCGAGAGCGGCGAGTTCGTGACGCTACTTGGACCGAGCGGGTGTGGTAAGACAACGGTTCTCAAAGTCGTCGCGGGTATCGAGACGCCCGACGAAGGACGCGTACGCCTACGCGGCGAGGACGTGACGGACGCCAAACCCGAGGACCGACGCGTCGGCATGGTGTTCCAGAGTTCTTCTCTCTTCCCGCGCATGACAGTACGCGAAAACGTTGAGTACGCGCTCAAACCTCACGTGGAGGATGCCGACCGACGCCGGGAACGCACCGCCGAGGTGCTTGAACTCGTCGAGCTGACGGGGAAAGCGGAAAGCTCCCCCAACGCGTTAAGCGGGGGCGAGGCACGACGTGCCGAGCTCGCACGCGCCCTGTCGTACGAGCCCGACGTGACCTTGCTTGACGAACCCCTGACGGGTCTCGACCGCGCGCTCAGAAACGAACTCAAGGACGAGATACGCCGCATCCACGACGAGACGGGCGTGACAACGGTTCTCGTGACCCACGACCAGGAGGAGGCTATCTCCGTCTCGGACCGCGTCGTCGTCATGAACGACGGCGAGAAGGAGCAAGAAGGTACGCCACGCGAGGTCTACCGTCGTCCGCGGACGCGTTTCGTCGCCGAGTTCGTCGGGGAATCGACACGTTTCGACGGCGTCGTTGACGAGGGTGGGGACGTGAGAACGGAGGGGGGCGCGAAGGTGCGCGTCAACGGACGTGGCGAAGGCGAGGAGGGCGACTCCGCTTCTGTCTACGTCCGCCCGGAGAACGTCGATGTAGCGCACGAACCGGACGGCTACGACAACGCCTTCGAGGGCGAGGTCGTCGCCGTGACCGAGATGGGGGGTTACGCCGAGGCGCGCGTCCGTACTAGCGTGGGCGATGTGGTTTCCAACGTCGCAGGATTCTCCGACATACGGGAAGGAGATGAGGTCGTCGTGGGGTTCGACGATTCGGACGGCGTTGTCGTAGCCGACGGTATGAGCGGTGACGGACGCGGATGAACCACCGTCGTATTTATCCGGTCGGTTCGCCTACGACGGACATGCAACAGGGATTCCGTGAGAACGTGCGCCTCGACGAGGCTCTCGAAGCCTTCTTTCCGCTGTTCGACACGGTTGACGGTGAGACGGTAGGCTTGGAAGGTGCGACAGGTCGGGTCGCGGCGTCGGACATAGTTGCCGAACGTGACGTTCCTCACTACGACCGCGCCGCCATGGACGGTTACGCAGTTCGCGCCGCCGACACGCACGGGGCGACAGACGCCTCCCCGGTGCGTCTCGACGCCGTTGAGAGGAACGAGCAGGTAAACCGAGGCGAAGCGGCTTACGTCCATACGGGGAGCGCGGTTCCCGACGGGGCGGACGCAGTCGTGCGCGTCGAGAACACGGAGGAGGTCGGCGGTAGTGTTGAGGTATCCGCGGCTACATCAGAAGGGAACAACGTGGCGTACGCAGGAGAGGATGTCGAGGATGGCGAGACGGTTGTTGTGGAAGGGACGCGTCTCCGTCCAAGCAGTATCGCGGTTCTACGGTCCGTCGGCGTCGAGGATGTTGATGTCCGCCAAAAGCCGCGCGTCACGGTTGTGCCGACGGGAGACGAGGTCGTCCGTTCCGACCCCGAACCGGGCGAGATTGTCGGTACCAACGGACCGATGGTCGCTGACTACGTCCGGCGGTGGGGCGGCGAGGCAACGGTTACGGACACCGTGCCCGACGACGAGGACGCCCTGCGCGACGCCCTGCGCGACGCCGCCCAAGACTCGGACCTCGTCACCACGACGGGCGGTTCGAGCGTGGGCGAGCGCGACCTTCTTCCTGATGTCGTCGACGACCTCGGCGGTATGCGCGTCCACGGCGTAGCCGTCAAGCCCGGACACCCCGTCGGCTTCGGGGTCGTCGGTGAGACTCCCGTGGTGACGCTTCCGGGCTATCCCGTCTCGTGCGTCGTCAACTCGTTCGAGTTCGTGCGTCGTGGCGTCCGCGCCCTCCTCGGTGTTGACGACTCCCCCGAACCGACGGCGCGGTGCAGACTCGACGGAAAGGTGGCTTCCGAGGCGGGGGCGAGAACCTACACGCGCGTCGAGATAGGAGAAGGTGAAGACGAACGCGTCGCGCGTCCGGTGCGCACCAAGGGGGCGGGCGTTCTTTCGAGCGTCGCACGCGCGGACGGCTTCGTGGTCGCACCTGAAGAGACCGAGGGGTACGCGTCGGGCGATGAGGTCGATGTCCGTCTCTGGGAGGCGTAGAGTATGAGGAAGGAGTTCCGTGAACTCGCCTCTGTCGAAAAGGCGGCGCGCGTCGCCGACGAACTCACGCCCGAACGACGTGTCGAAAACGTCCCCCTCATCGAAGCGCGCGGACGTGTCCTCGCCGAAGACCTTGACTCGCCGGTCGACGTGCCGGGGTTCGACAGGTCGCTTATGGACGGGTACGCCGTCCGTGCAGAGGACACTTACGGGGCGGACGAGACCGACCCCGCGACGTTGACCGTCGTCGGTTCCGTGTCCGCCGGCGAACCTCCGGAGGTCGCAGTCGGAGAGGGAGAGACAGCAGAGATTGCCACCGGTGCTCCTATACCCGAAGGCGCGGACGCCGTCGTCCCCGTCGAGAGAACGTCGAGGGACGGCGACAGGGTGGAGATACGGACGGCGCTTGCGCCGGCGGACAGCGTCATGTTCGCCGGTTCGGACATCGCCGCGGGCGAACCCGCCTTACGCGCCGGAACGACGTTGTCACACCGTGAGATAGGTCTCGCCGCGGCGGTCGGCGCGGAGACCGTTCCCGTCTACGCGCCTCCACGCGTAGGCATCGTCAGCACGGGCGACGAACTCGTGCGTCCGGGCGGAACTCTAGCCGAAGGACAGATACACGACGTTAACACGTTCTCGGTCGCCGCGGCGGTCGAGGACGCAGGGGGAGAGGCGGTCGTCTACGACCACGTCGGCGACGACTACGAAGCGATGGTCGCCGTAATGCGCGAAGCCGCCGCGGACTGTGATCTCGTTCTTTCGAGCGGTTCGACGAGCGCGAGCGACGAGGATGTCGTCTACCGCGTCGTTGAGGAGGAGGGCGAGCTTCTGCTACACGGTGTGGCGCTCAAGCCCGGACGTCCGACGGTCTTCGGACGCGTTGATGGAACCGGCTTCGTAGGTCTACCCGGAAACCCTATAAGCGCGCTGTCGGTCTTCCGTGTCTTCGTCGCCGACATGGTGCGCGACGCGTCAGGCGGCGACGGCGGACGGCGAACCGTACAGGCAAACGTCGCCGACGAGGTCCGCGTCGAAGGCGGACGGACGCGTCTTCTTCCCGTCGGGCTCATCGAGGACGGAGACGGTGCTCTACTCGCGTACTCGGTCGACAAGGGAAGCGGCGCTACAACCTCGCTGACGCGCGCCGACGGGGTCGTGCGCGTCGAAGCCGCAAGGAACTACATCGACGCAGGCGAAACCGTCGATGTCGAGCTTTTCGGCGACGCTTCCCCTCCCGAAGTCCTAGGAGCCGGAGAGCGCGACGGCTTCCTCGACAAGGTCCTAAGACGGATCGACGAACCGCGTTGGCTCACGGCGGGTTCGGTTGACGGAGCGCGACGCCTACGCGACGGGGTCGTCGACATCGCCGCCGTCGCACTAACTCAGGAACGTCTCGACCCCCTCGGCGTCGACGGGATGGTCCGCGTACGCGGGTACGACCGTCGGGTTGGCTACCTCGGAGACCCCGACGGCGGAGTCTTCGGTGTCCTGCCCGACGGTTACGCGCTACGCCATCTTTTCGACGACGAACACCCCGGCGCCGAGGTACGCGCCTTCCGTTCCGAACGCGGCGCGGCAAACGCCGTAGAGGCAGGCAGGGTCGACGCGGCGCTGGTTGGCGAGGACGTGGCGTCGGACGCCGACGCGCCTTTCGAGGGTGCGGATTGGGTAAAGGTCGACTTTCTCGTCGCTGAAGACCGCCGCGACAAAGACGGCGTCGTGTCTTTCCTCAATGAGCTCCGTGAGGCGACGCCTCCGGAGGGGTACCGCCTCGGCGACGACGGCGGCGACGCCGTAAACCGGGACTAAGCATAAGTCGTTCCGTAACCTTTCGCCGACATGGAGGTATCAGACGTAACGACAGCGCGGTCATTCGACGATGGATTCGGAAAGGTCAGCCTATTCGAGACGAAGAACTTCTTCGCCGACGTATACTGTTTCGAACCCGGCGAGGCACAGGAGCCACACGTACACGAAGACGCAGACAAGCTCTACCACGTCCTCGAAGGCGAGGCGACCGTCTCGGTCGGTGACGAATCGATGACGGTCACAGACGGCGAGGCGGTTCTTGCAGGTGCAGGAGACGAACACGGTGTCGTAGCAGAGACGCAGACACGTATGCTCGTCTTCATGGCTCCCCATCCCGCACATACCGACGCGGAAGGTCACAGCCACGGGCACGACCACGCGCACGGAAACGACGCCTCCTTCGATATCGGATTCGTCACCGTCTCGTCGTCCCGCGACGCCTCGGAGGACGAGAGCGGCGATGTCGCGCGGGAACTCGTAGAGGAAGCGGGTCACCGCCTCTCCGCCTACGAGGTTGTCACCGACGACGCCGACGAGATATGCTACGCCGTCGATGGGTTCGTCGAGGACTGTGACGCGGTCTTCACCTCCGGCGGCACAGGTCTGACCGACGACGACGTAACCGTCGACGCTTTGCGCCCGCTGTT
>JBKHFQ010000052.1:0-7771 GCA_046540135.1 Halobacteriales archaeon | reverse complement strand
CCTCGGCGGCGGTTTCGTTGAGCCTCGCCAGACCGTCTTCGAGCATGCGCTCCAGAGCCTGGTCACGCGTGTCGGAGTAGAGTTGTGAGTACGCCTTTAGTTCGCCGCCGATTAGATTTCGCAACGCCTGCGTGATGTCACGCCCGACGTTCCTGGCGCGCACCGTGTTGCCGCGCGCGACTCCAAGAACCTCGTCGATTTCTTCGTTGGGTAACGTCTCTGTGTTGGTGTACTGCATAGGCAGACCTAAACAAAACAGAGCCTCCGTATAACAGGTTCGCTAAGAAATCGCGTGTCAGAAGGCTTACACGAACTCAGACGTTCTCCTTGAGGGACTGCGTCGCGTCGTCCCCAGCCTTTATCCACGCCAACGGGTTCGCCGAATCATAGATCACCGTCCCGTCGTCCGTGTCGTACGACTCAAGATTCGGTTCCGGCTCGTCCGCGCGTTCGGCTGTGGACATATCTTGTTACCTCCAACCCCTTCTTACACGGGGAGATATATAGACCTTGTGAATAGTTGTCACGGTCAATCTATCATGATGTTTATGTCGTGACGGAAGCCACAGAATCTTGACGACGGCGGTTCCCACATGACTTTAGTGGGGTAACGGCGTACGAGGCGCATGGAACAGTCGAGTCTTGGGACGTTCGACGGAGGCGACGGCGTCGGGTCGGATTCCGAGGAGGTTTCCGTCCTCAAGGTCAACTACACCGTCGAGAGCGGCGACGACGGACCGCGTCCCGTCGTCCACGTCTTCGGGAGGACGCCGGATGGCGACCTTCGGCACGTCCGAGTCACCGGAGTCCGTCCGTACTTCTACGCGCCGACGGCGGAGGTCGAGGGGGAGGGGGTCGAGGACGAACGTATCACGGGGACAGGGAAAGGTTACGAGTCGATAGAGGGGGACGACCTAACCCGCCTCTACACCCGCATACCGGCGGACGTTGGCGAGGTGCGCGATTCGTTCACGCATTACGAGGCGGACATACTTTTCCCCGACAGGTTCCGTATCGACAACAACGTCAAGTCAGGGATGCTCGTCGAGACGGACGACGAGGAGATCGAGATAGACGCCGAAGATGTCGCACCGTGCGATGCCGACGCGCCCGCGAGAACCTGCGTGCTCGATATCGAGGTTGAGGACAGGAACGGCTTTCCCGAAAACGGCGAGGAACCCGTCGTCTGTCTCACCGCATGGGATTCGTTCGACGAGGAGTACCACGTCTTCGTCTGGAACGTCGACGAGGACGACGTGACCGACGACGGCTACGTTCTGCACGCGTACGACGACGAGGAGGGGATGCAGGACGGCTTTCTTGGGTATCTTGACGACCGCGACCCGGATGTCCTTACGGGCTGGAACTCCAACGACTTCGACCTGCCCTACCTCATCGACCGCCTCGGAGAACTCGACGGCGACGGCATGGAGCCCAACCGTCTCGCGCGCGTTGGCGACGTCTGGCACGACGACTGGGGCGGACCGACCGTAAAGGGACGCGCGACGTTCGACCTCCTGTACGGCTACCAGCGGATGAACTTCACCGAACTCGAATCGTACAGGCTCGACGCGATTGCGGAGGAGGAACTCGGCGAGTCGAAGGTGACGTACACCGGAAAGATAGGCGACCTGTGGGAAGACGACCCTGACAGGCTTCTGGAGTACAACAAGATGGACGTGGAACTCTGCGTCCGTATCGATGAGAAGGTAGGTATCGTCGACTTCTTCCGCGAACTCGCGCGTTTCGTCGGATGCTCGCTAGAGGACGCGACTACACCGTCCGACGTGGTGGACATATACGTCCTGCGTAAGGCGTACGGAAACTTCGTCCTGCCGTCGAAACGCGGCGGTGGCGGAGGCGAGGAGTACGAGGGCGGCGAGGTCTTTGAGCCTATCACGGGAATACGCGAAAACGTCGGGGTGCTGGATTTAGCCAGCCTGTACCCCATGTCGATGGTGACGGTAAACGCCAGCCCCGAAACCAAGGTCGGCGACGACTATGACGGCGAAACGTACGACGTGGGGATGCCCGACGGGAGCGAAGTGTGTTTCCGCAAGGAGCCTGAGGGACTGACCAAAAGTATCGTGACAGAACTACTGGAGGAACGTGACAAGAAGAAGTCAGCGCGCGACGAGCACGAGATGGGGACGGCGGAGTACGAGAAGTACGACGACCAGCAGAACGCGATAAAGGTCGTTATGAATTCGTACTACGGGGTAGCGGGTTATCCGCGTTTCCGTCTCTACGACCGGGAGATGGGAAGCGCCGTAACGGCGACGGGACGCGCCGTCATCGAACACACGCGCGACATCGTTGAGGAAGAGGGGTACGAGGTCGTCTACGGCGACACCGACTCGACGCTGGTCGAACTGGGCGACGGTTCGGTGGACGCGCTGGTCAAACGCGGCGAGACGCTCGAAGAGACGGTGAACGAGAGCTACGACGATTTCGCGCTCGAAAGGTTCAATGCCGAGACGCACCGCTGGGAGATAGAGTTCGAGAAGCTCTACAGGCGTTTCTTCCAAGCCGGACGCAAGAAACGTTACGCCGGAAAGCTCGTCTGGAAGGACGGCAAGGAACTAGACGAACCGGACCTCGATATCACGGGGTTCGAGTACAAACGGAGCGATGTCTCAGGAGTGACGAAGGAGGTACAGCAAGAGGTAATCGAGAGGATACTCGACGGCGCGGGCTTCGACGAGGTTTCGGAGTACGTGCGCGACGTTGTCGACCGTTTCAAGGACGGCGAGTTCGGATACGACGAGGTCGGCGTTCCGGGCGGTATCGGTCAGAAGCTCGACTCGTACGACACCGATACGGCGCAGGTAACGGGTGCGAAGTACGCCAACGAGCATCTCGGCACCAACTTCACGAGCGGAAGCAAGCCCAAACGCCTCTACGTCAAACGCGTCAAGGGCGACTACCCGCCCACGGATGTCGTCTGTTTCGAGTACCCGGAACAGATACCCGACGAGTTCGAGATTGACAGGGACAAGATGCTCGAAAAGACCGTCCGAAACCCCATCGAACGTATCCTTGAGGCGCTCGGCTGGTCGTGGAGCGAGGTCGTCAACGGACAGCGCCAGCAGGGTCTCGGTAGCTTCACATGACGACGTTCCTGTCGGGCGGTACGGGCACGCCCAAGCTCCTAGACGGGGGGCGCGACGTTCTCGACGGCTTTAACGTCGTCGTCAACACGGGCGACGACATCGAAATTGCGGGTAACCTCGTCTGTCCGGATATCGACACCGTTCTTTACACGCTGTCCGACCGTATCGACCGTGACCGTTGGTGGGGTGTCGACGGTGACAGCCACGCGACACACGACGCCCTGACGCGCGACGGCGTCCGTGTCGAACGCGTTGAGGCGGCACGCGAACTCGGCGTCGGACGCGCCTTCTCCGGCGACGGCGAGTTCATGCTCATCGGTGACGAAGACCGAGCGACGCAGGTAGTCCGTTCGTCGGCACTCGATTCGGGCGCGACGCTGACCGAGGCAACCGAACGCGTCGCGTCGTGGCTCGGCGTGCCGGACGACGAACGCGTTCTGCCTGTGACAGACGACCGTGTCGCAACCTACATCGAGACGGATGACGGCACGCTCGCTTTTCAGGTCTGGTGGGTGGCGCGCGAAGGGGAACCCGAACCACGCGGCGTCGAGTTCCGCGGTGCGGACGACGCTGAGGCTACCGGGGCGACGGTCGAAGCCCTCAAAGAAGATGTCGTAATCGGTCCGTCAAACCCCGTGACGAGCATCGGACCGATGCTCGCCGTCGACGGAGTACGCGACGCCTTACGCGAGACGCACGTCGTCGCAGTCTCGCCGTTCGTGGGCGGCGAGGTCGTGAGCGGTCCCGCGGCGCGTCTGATGCGCGCGGTCGACCTGCCGCCGTCGTCCGAAGGCGTCTACGAGGCGTACTCCGACTTCCTTGACGTACTCGTCGTGGACGGCGAGGACCCCGAGGTCGACTGCCGCGTCGTCGAGACGGACACGTCGCTCGATACACGCGATGACGCCGCACGCCTCACCGAAACGGTCGTCAATCTTTAGTCGAACATCTCGTCCGCCTTGTCGAACATCTCATCGAGGTCGAGTTCGTCGCCGCCGACATCTATCTTGCCGGCGCGGTTGGTGTCGTCCGAGCCGTCGGTCTCCTCGTCGTCCTCCTCGGTGTCCTCGCCCCCCTCTGACACAGAGGTATCCGAGCCAGCGTCCGGCTCGTCGGCTGTGAGCAACGTGTCGACGCTGTCCTGCACGTCCTCGACGCTCTCGACGGCGTCCTCCGCCCATTCGTCGGCTTCGACGGACTCGCCGGGTTCGGGGACGACCGACTCGACAGCGTCGACAAAGACGTACGCGTCGGAGTGCAGGCGGGCGCTCTCGAAACGTCCCTCAGGGAGAACATCGGGGTGTCCGAAACGGTCCTCCTCGTCAAGATAGTACCGCGTTGGCGTGCCGTTCTTGACGAGAATTACGTCGCCGTCTTCGACGGCGTATCCGGTCACACCCGACTTCTCGATACGTCTCATCAGGTTGTCGACGCCGTCAGCCTCGTAGACGGGCGGGTCGGTTGCAGGCAGAACGACGGGCACAGGACCGTCTTCGACGGTAACCCGGCTCGGAACCGCGACACCAGAGAGCGCCTGTGCGACGGCACGGACGTGCTCGCCGAGCTTCTCGCGGTTCTCGTCGTCTATATCGTCGAGTCCACGGACGACGGATACTAGCCTGTGGTGGAGTTCGTCCGAGGCGACCGACGGAGTCCGCGTCGCGTAGGCGATGGTCGTTACGAGTAGGGAGACGGCGAAGAAAAGCAGGACAGCGGGGAAGACGGGCGCGTATATGAACTCAAGAGGCGCGCCCGCGAGTAGCAACGAGTAGAGGAGAAGTAGGACGCCGCCGTGGAGACCGACGATGTCGAGGTGTTCAACGAACTCGGCGGCGTCGGCGACATCGTCGCGCCACGCCTGATAGCCCGACGTGGCGAGGAGGAGGACGGCGGCGGAGACGGGGAACCAGAGGTTCTGGAGAGTTCCGACGTACTCCAAAGCAGAGTATACGACGGCGATAATGACAGAGGCTACGCCGACGTGGTCAACTCGGTCGTAACGGACGTACTCGAAGACGACGGCGGCGACGAGAAGAACGGCAAGACCGCCGCCTGCGACGAAACCGTGTGCGGCGCGTCCGACGACGACCGAAACGCCCGTGATAACCGAGAGGTAGAGAATGAGGACGACACCTTTGACGGTGATGAGGTCGGCTACTGAGCCGAGAAACGAACGGGAAGCATCAACGGGTTCGGTATCTGTCGCCTGTTTCACATCAGGGTACATTTCACGTGTCGAGATAAATAGCTTGGGTAGCTACTCCAGCTCCTCCATGACCTCGTCCGCCTTCTCGAACATCTCCTCCATGTCTATCTCCTCGCCGCCGACGTTCAGAGTCTTCGAGCCACCGGTGTCGTCGGTGTCGTCATCCTCGTCGTCCTCGGGTTCGACCTCGTCGGGTTCGACAACGTCCTCGTCCTGCGGCGTCACGTCGTCGAGATGGTTGAGCGTCGTGTGGTCAAGAGAGTGGAACGTGGCGTCGGAGACGCGGTCTTCGAGTCCGTCAGCGTCGTGCCCGTACTCGCCGTCCGCGTACCATTTGGCGAGGACGCCGTTGCGGAACAACAGGACCGCGTCACCGTGTACGACGTAGCCCGTGAACTCCCGCTCCTTCGCCAGTTCGAAGACCTCATCCGTGGGCACCTCGACGCGCCGGGCGTCGGGTCTCCGGGTCGAGACGACGACGGGGACCTCGCCGTACTTGTCCTCTACGACGGTGGGTAGCTTGACGCCGTCGAGGCATTCGGCGACGAGACGCATCTTCGAGGCGACATCGTCGCGGAGGACTGCGTCGTCTATCTGCGCCATGTCGCCGAGGACGCCGAACAGGAGTTCGTGTACCTCGTCGTCGGTGCGCGAGACGACGATTTCGCGGGTGACGACCGCATACCCCGCGAAGACAGCGACCGTACCGACGTAGACCACGAACGCGAGCGCCGCGAATCCTTGGGACCGCGCGAACTCACCCCATCCGGTACCGAGAAGCACGGAGTAGACGACGAGTATCTCGGCGACCGCGAACCCCACGACATCTATATGCAAAGGGTCAGCTTCTATCTCGGTCAAAGCATCCGACGACAGGTCGTCGGGTACGCCCTCGTGGAAGACGTATCCGTAGACGACCGCCCCGAGGACGACGACTGCGCCTACGAACGCGACGAGAGCTCCGACACCGACACCCGTTACTGCGAGAACGGTGTATCCCGCGGCGAGCACGGCGAACGCGACGCCGACCGGGTCGAAGTCGTCGGTCGGCGACCGCTCCCTGTCGACGACGAGTGCATACAGGAAGGCGGTCGTGAAGACAAAGCCGCCGACAGCGAGCGCTGTGGTATCGGAGACTGTGGACGAAGCTACCGCGGAGACGGGAAAGGCTATGAGGGCAACCGCACCCTTTGCGCCGAGAACATCGACGAGACGCCGGAAGTAGGTCCCCTGTACGTTCTCCCCCGCCGCGACCGTCGTGCCGGTCATTACATGCATCTTGTCCTGTCGCAACATATAGCTTTGTGTGACGGTTTCCGTACCAACAGATGTTTGTCGCCGCGCCGCATCTCACCGGATATGTCAGAAGGTGAGGCGCAGGAGGCGCGCGTCATAGGCGTCGACAGCGACGACGCCGACGACCTGATAGGCGCGCTGTCGTCAGACACCGCCCGCGACATACTCGCCGAACTCCACGACGAGCCAGCGACGCCGTCGGATGTCGCCGACCGCGCCGACACGACGGTCCAGAACGCGCGTTACCACCTCGAAAACCTGAGCGATGCGGGTCTTATAGACGTTGACGGAACGCGTTACTCCGAGAAGGGGCGGGAGATGGATGTCTACGCCCCCTCGGAACCGCTCGTGATGTTCGTGGGAACGGAGGAGGACTCTACGACGGTACGCGATGCCCTGACGCGTTTCCTCGGTATCGTCGGTATCATCGGCGTCGCCTCCGTCTTCGTACAGACCCTTTTTCGCCTGTACGCCCCCGACGCGCCCGCGGACGCCGAACCGCGCGGGTCGGGTGGGGACGACATGGGCGCCTTCGACGTTGAGGAGGAGGCGCAACAGGACGCCGCCGAAGCCGCGAACCAGACCGCCGACGGTGCGGCGGACGCCGCGCCCGCCCTCATCGACCGCGTCGCCGACCTGCCCCCCGGATTGGTCTTCTTCGTCGCGGCTACGACGGTTGCGGTCGTCGCGTTCGGCGTGTGGTACGTCCGCGAGCGACGTAAATAAACGTCGGCGTGCCGTACGGAACCGTATGATAAAGAGCGCAGGAGGGTCGCGTTGTTGACGCCCGCCGAGGACGCCCAGACGGCGCTCCTCCTTGAAGCCGGGACTCAGAAGCCGGGGAACGTCGGACCGACCCGTGACTTCGACGACACAACCTTCCACCAGTTCCTCGCCGGGGGTGTAGGAGCGCGACGGGGCTTCGACGTCGCGGACGAATCGTCGGTTGGAGAGGTATTTCTGCGTTCCGTCCGTGGCGCTTCGGCGCACGACGGCGGTAACACTCAGTTCGGTGCTCTCCTGCTTCTCGCGCCCTTGGTCGTCGCCGCGGAGCGCGGGGACATCGAGGAAGCGCCCGCTGTCGCGGAGGAGACGACGCCGGAGGACGCGGCGCGTTTCTACGAGGCTTTCGACCACGCCGAGGTACACGTCGGCG
>JBKHFQ010000051.1:0-7780 GCA_046540135.1 Halobacteriales archaeon | reverse complement strand
CTCGACCCTCGCGTCACGGGGTGTCTGCCCGTTCTTTTCGGACCCGCGGCGCGCGTCTCCGGAATGTTCGCCCACGCGTCGAAGGAGTACGTCTTTGTTCTGGAGCTACACGCCGAACCGACGCGCTCCGTCGCCGACGTATTCGACGAGTTCGAGGGGCGTGTCTACCAGCGCCCGCCCGTGCAGGGTTCTGCGAGACGCGGGCTACGCGAGCGCGAGATAGAGACGCTCGAACTACTCGAACGCGGCGAAGTCGAGGACTCGAACCGTTACCTCGGACGCGTCGTCTGCGGGTCAGGGACGTACGTCAGAAAGCTCTGTCACGACATCGGACTCGCTCTCGGCGTCGGCGGACATATGGCTGAACTCCGTCGCACCCGGAGCGGCGGCTTCGCCGTTGAGGATGCGTGCTACCTACAGGACCTCGCCGACGCGGTTGCGGTCCGTGATGAGGAACCCGAACGTCTTGACGCGCTCGTGACGCCGCTCGTCGACGTTCTCGAACGCCGCCTTCCGCGCGTCAATGCCGCGGAAAACGTCGTCGAGTCGGTCGGTAACGGCGCGCCTCTGTACGCTCCGGGCGTCGTGGATGTTGACAAAGACGCCGAGGCGGGCGGACGGTGCTTCGTCGTCGCCGATGGCGAGGCGGTTGCGGTCGGAACCTTCCACGGACGTGACGCCGAACCCGTCTTTACGCCCGATACGGTCGTCGTGTAAAGACGCCGAACCGAACGCCAACGGAATTCTTAACACGCGCTCGTCTCTACCTCGTCTATGGACATCGACGCTGACACGGAAGAAGGACGCAGGAAGATAGACTGGGCGCGCGAACACACCCCTATACTCGCACGTATACGCGAACGTTACCTCGACGACAAGCCACTTGACGGCGTTACCGTCGGAATGGCGATGCATGTTGAGGCGAAGACCGCTGTCCTCGCCGAACTTCTCGCCGAAGGCGGCGCGGAGGTCGCTATCACGGGATGCAATCCGCTTTCGACCCACGACGACGTATCCGCGGCGCTCGACGCAGTCGACGGCGTGACGAGTTACGCCCGCCACGGCGTCGACAGGGACGAGTACTACGAGGCTCTTGACGCCGTTATCGAACACGAACCCGAGGTGACGGTTGACGACGGCGGCGACCTAATCTTCCGTATCCACGAGGAGTACCCCGAACTCCTCGACGGCATCGCCGGAGGGTGCGAGGAGACGACGACGGGCGTACACCGTCTGCGCGCGATGGACGACGACGACGCCCTCCGATACCCCGTCTTCGCCGTCAACGACACGCCGATGAAACGCCTGTTCGACAACGTTCACGGCACCGGTGAGTCGTCGCTTTCGAGTATAGCGATGACGACCAACCTCCTTTTTGCGGGTAAGAACGTTATCGTCGGCGGCTACGGACACTGCGGACGCGGTGTGGCGAAGAAGGCGGACGGTCTCGGTGCCGACGTGACCGTGACCGAGGTCGACCCGCGCCGCGCTCTGGAGGCACACATGGAAGGCTACGACGTTGCGCCTATGGCTCAGGCGGCGGCGGACGCCGACTTCATCGTGACGACGACCGGCAACCGCGACGTTGTGACGCACGAGGCGTTCGAGAACATGAAGGACGGCGTCGTTCTCGCAAACGCGGGACACTTTGACGTGGAGATAAACCTCGAAGAGCTATCCGACTACGCCGTCGCGGAGCGCGACGTGCGCGACGGTATACGCGAGTACGAAACGCCCGACGGAAGACGTATCAACGTACTCGCCGAAGGTAGGTTGGTCAACCTTGCAACACCTGTTTCGCTCGGACATCCCGCCGAGGTCATGGACCAGTCTTTCGGCGTCCAGGCGCTCTGCGTCGAGCGCGTCCTTGAATCGGCGCACGATGAAGGTGTCCACGACGTTCCGGACGACATCGACCGCCGCGTCGCGGAGATTAAGTTAGACACGCTCGGCGTCGAGATAGACGACCTGAGCGACGAGCAACGCGACTACATGTCGTCGTGGCAACACGGGACGTAATGAGGGCGAAGGCGGCGTTAGCCGTGGGATTTGTATGTGTCGTAGCCGTCGCCGTATCTGCGGCTTACCTCGTCCTCGTCACGCCGCCGGAGGACACGACGCGTTTCGTACCCGGCGAAGCTCAGACCGTTGTTCATGTCAACGCGACCGCACTCGCCGGCGACGACACGACCGACCGACTCTTTGGCAGGGTTTCGGGTACGGACGACGGATACGAAGCCCTTCTCGCCTCTATCGAAGACGAGACGGGTCTTGACACCGACGAACTCCACGAGGCGACAGCCTTCTTCGGCAGAGACAACGGCGCGGACCCACAGAGCGAGGTCGCCACCGGATACGCCGCTGTCGTATTCCGTACCGACCAGAAATCCGACGAGATACGCGAAGGAGTCCGCCGTTTTTCCGTCGAGGAGTCGTCTTACAACGGCGTGCCTTTCTACGCCGTCCGGCTGAACGACACCTCCGCCACCGAGGGGACACGCCCGTTCTACGCAACCGCCGCCGGTCGTGGTGTCTACGTCGTGGGAACCGAGGACGCAGTACGTGACGCCTCGGACGTGGCATGGGGTAACGCCGAACCCCTCGGCGACGGGTCACGCGACGAACTCGGCGATGCATCCGTGTCGTTCGTCGCGCCCAACGTCTCCGTACTAACCGATGTCTCAACCGTCTCAGGTGAGTACCGTACCCGCGCCAACCGCACCGTCGTCGCCGTCGAACTCCACCCCGACGAAACCTCTCAGGTCGGCGAAGTACGCCGGACGGTTAACTCGTATATCGGTGCGGCGCAGATACTCGGCGACGAACGCGCCGCCGCCGTTCTTGGGGACGTAGAGGTTACGGAAACCAACAGCTCAGTCGTCGTTGAGCACGGGGGGTCGGTTAACCGAACAGCCGAGGCGGTTCGAGTACTCGAAGCGCGGTTCGGGTGGGGCGACCGTCTCCGCACCCGTCTTGACGCCCTCGGCATGTCGTTCCTTTTCGACTCCGAACGGGGCGACGACAACGTAACCGAACCCTCGCCAGCCGACGCCGTAGGCTCATAGAAGGACTGCGGCGACGAGTGAGAAGAACAGCGACGCGCTCACGACGGCGTTGACCGTAAAGAACGCCTTGCCGATATCGTGTTCGGCGATGAGATGCTCATAGACGAGAAGCACCGCGGCGACCGCGACGCCCGCGCCGAATATCGTCGCGTTGAATCCTGCCGTCGCCGTCCACGCGACCAGCGCGACGAGAAGGACGACCATGACGCCGTGGCACCCTGCGCTCACCCGTCTCGCTGTCTCGCGTCCGTAGACCGCCGGGACCGAACGCAGACCGTACTCGCGGTCGAACTCGGCGTCCTGGAAGGCGTAGATGATGTCGAATCCGGCGTACCAGAAGACCAGAGCGCCGCCGAGGAGGAGCGACGGATAGTATTCGAGGCTTCCGAGGTATCCGACAACGTCGCCCAGATCGCCGACTACCGTCGCCGTGTCGACGCCGCGTACGGCTATCCAGCCGCCGATTGGCGCGTACGAACCGTTGAGTCCGAGGACGAAGTGCGACGCGCTCGTGTAACGTTTGGTGTACGGGTAGACGTACGCGTGGACGAGTATGATAGGCGATAGAACGAACGCCGTCGTGTTGATACGGTAGGCGCTGTAGAACAGAACGAGTGATGCGACGGCGACGAGGACGTACGCCCCGGTGTGCGACAGACGCCCCGAGGGAAGCGGTCGGTCGTCGGTACGCGGATTCGCGGCGTCGATGGGTTCGTCGACGATGTCGTTAATCATGAGCGACGCGCTCCTTCCGCCTACGAGTCCGACGAAGACCCAGAAAAGGAGCGTCAGGTCGGGGACACCCCCTGCGGCGAGAACAGCGCCCATGAACGCGAACGGCAGAGCGAAAAGAGTGTGCTCTATACGCGTAAACTCGGCGACCGTACGCGTCTTCTCTGCTACTTTCACGGATGTGGTTCGCGCGGACGCCGTTAATCGTTTTCTTTCTCGCCGTACCCTCCGCCCCCGGGTGTACGTACCTCGATGCGCGTACCGGCGTTCACTTCGACAACCGCACGCGAACCGACGCGTTCGCCGTCCACGAGGTTGACGCCCGTCGCGCCGTCGCCGCCCCCCTTCGCTCCCCGCGGTGGATTCTCGCGTCTGTCGGTGAGAAACGAGACCGTCGCGTCTTCGAGAACGACGAACGAACGCACGATACCGTCGCCGCCTTCGTACGCCCCGTCGCCGCCGCTTCCGCCGCGTAACGCGTACCTCTCGACGCGCAACGGATACTCGCGTTCGAGAGCCTCGACGGGCGTGTTGAGCGTGTTTGTCATACCGACATGGACGCCGTCCGTGCCGTCGCGGTCGCCCGTCGCTCCCGCGCCGCCGCCGACGGTCTCGTAGTACGAGAACGTGTCGTTCCCAACGGTCACGCTGTTCATCGTACCCTGTCCCTGCGCGGGAAGCGGCGTGTCGGTGGCGTCGCGTAAAGCCCCGACGACGGCGTCGACAACGCGCTGACTCGTCTCTACGTTTCCGCCCGCGACCGCTGACGGGGGTTCGGGGTTAAGCAACGAGCCTTCGGGTACGCGCACGTCGACGGGCGCGAGCGAACCAGCGTTGGGCGGTACGTCGTCGCTCGTGACGCAACGGACGACGAACGCCACGGCGCTTTCGGCGACGGCGCGCGGCGCGTTCAGATTTCCGTCGTGCTGTTCAGACGTGCCGGAGAAGTCGACAACGAGATGTTCGCCGTCGACTTCGACCGAGGCTTGTATACGCGGAGCGTCGCCACCGTTGGCGTCCATACTCTCGGTCGCCTCGCCCACCCCGTCCGCCAGCGCATCTATCTCGTCGCGCGTACGGCGCTCGGCGTACTCGACGAGAGCACCGAAGGAGTCCGTGCCGTTTTCCTTGACGTACCCCGCCAGACGCTCGACGCCGCGTTCGTTTGCAGACATCTGCGCCCGAAGGTCGGCGCGGCGTTCGTCGGCTCCGCGGACGTTGGCGAAGAACGTCTCTAAGAGGGCGTCGTTCGTCTCGTCATCCTCGACGATACGAACGGGCGGTATACGGATGCCTTCGTCGTGTATACTCGTCGAGTCGGCGGGCATACTCCCCGGCGCGCTACCCCCAACATCGGCGTGGTGGGCGCGGGTCGCTACGTAGCCTACGCGCCCGTCGACGAAGACGGGCGAGACGAGCGTCAGGTCGGGGAGATGGGTACCGCCTGCGAAAGGGTCGTTGACCACGACCACGTCGCCCTCATCGGGTTCGAGTTCCGCGGCGCTTTCGACCGACGAGGGCATCGCGCCGAGATGGACGGGTATGTGGGACGCCTGTGCGACACAACGAGCGTCGGCGTCGAAGACCGCCGCGGAGCAGTCGCGGCGCTCCTTGATGTTGGGCGAGTACGCTGTCGAGACGAGAACGTCGCCAACCTCTTCCGCGATACCTTCGAGACGGTTGCGCGCCAGTTCAAGTTCGACGGGGTCCATGGAGGTCATCTCTCAGCCTCCATATACAGGTCGCCGCCGTCGGCGTGCGCCTTCCATCCCGGCGGAACGACGGCGGTCGTCTCGCCGTACTCAACGACGGCTGGCGTTTCGAGCTTTCCGTCGGGAACGCCGTCGTAGAACGACGTGTCGTGGACACCGTCGCGGAAGACGGCGTCGTGTTTCTCAACGGTCGCTCCCGAACCGACCCCGGTCGCAGGCGTTTCGCTCTCGACGACCGCCTCCGCGCGTAGGGAGACGACGCGTACCTCCTCGTCCATCGTGTAGCCGTAACGTCTTGCGTGTTCTTTCTCGAACGCCTCGCGCGCCTCGTCGGCGTCGAACGGACGACCAACGCCGACGGTGAGTTCGCTCCCCTGACCCGCGTACCGGGCGTCAGCGTACCGTCGCACCTCCGGCTCCCCTCCGACACCGTCGCGCGCTTCTTCTTCGAGTCGGCGTAGGACGGCTTCGTGGTCGCCGTCGCGCGTCACGGTCCGTGACGCAGTCGCCCTCTCGTCGGCGCAGAGGAGCCCGTATGCCGAAAGGACGCCGCCTGCGCGCGGCACTACGACGCGTTCGACACCGAGCGACTCCGCGACCGTGGCGGCGTGAGACGGTCCTGCGCCCCCGAACGCGACCAGCGTGAACGCCGACGGCTCGTAGCCGCGTTCGACGGTGACCGAACGCACGGCGCGTGCGGTCCTTTCGTCGGTGACACGCCTGACCCCCAACGCCGCCTCCCTTGCGTCCTCGAAGCCGTCGAGCGCCGAAAGGGCGTCACGCGCCGCTTCGGCGTCGACTACGACCTCGTCGCCGAACTCCTTGCCGTCGCGCACGTATCCGAGGGCTACGTCTGCGTCGGTAACCGTCGGGCGTTCGCCCCCTCGTCCGTAACACGCCGGTCCGGGTTGGGCGCCCGCCGACTCGGGACCGACGCGCAGAGCGCCCCCCTCGTCCACCTGCGCTACGCTACCACCTCCCGCGCCGACTGTCGTGACATCGACCGACGGAACACCGACGTGCGCACCTTCGACGCGCGTCTCGGTCGTCCGTTCGACGCCATCACGGACGAGACCCACGTCGGTCGACGTACCCCCCATGTCGAAGCTGACGACGCGGTCGGCGTACCTAGCGGCGCCTACCACGCCCGCCGCGGGTCCTGACATGACGGTGTCGACGGCGCTCTCGGCGACACGGTCGGCGCTTTTGACGCCACCGTTCGACGACATGACCAGCGGTTCAGGTGCGCCGATACCGCCCAAGCGGTCGACGAGGCGACGGAGGTACGCCGCCACGACAGGAGTCACGTACGCGTCGACCGCGGTTGTAGAGGCGCGTTCGTACTCACGGAACTCCGCGAGAACCTCGGACGAGACGGAGACATGGACGCCGAACTCGTCGCGCAGGATGCGTGCTGTCTCGCGTTCGTTCTCCGGATGGGCGTACGAGTGTAAAAAACAGACTGCGACGCTGTCGACCTCACCGAGCGGAAGCTCGCGTATCTCGTTCTCGTCGACTCTTCCTTCAACACCGTCGACCGTCGTCCGTTCGTCGATCTCGTGACGCCGGCTTTCCGGGACGAGAGGCGGCGCACGCTTGGCGCTCAGGTCGTAGAGTTCGTCGCGTTCCTGCCGACGTATCTCCAGTATGTCGCCAAACCCCTTGGTGGTGACTAGCGCGGTTTGCGCCCCCTCGTCCTCCAACAGGGCGTTGACGCCGACCGTCGTGGCGTGTACGACTTCGTCGACCTCCGCAGGTTCGACACCGCCAGCCTCACATACCTTCTCTATCCCGCGCACGACGCCGACGCTCTGGTCCTCCGTCGTCGGTGTCTTGGCGGTTAAGAGACCGTCGTCGCTCGACAGCGTAACGTCGGTGAACGTGCCGCCAACGTCAACGCCTATGCGCATACGGTCGCGTGGCGCGCACCCGTCGTAAGCCTGTCGTTACACGAGACGCGCGTCGACGCAGACGTTGTAGTCGTACGGTGCGTAAGAACGCACGACGACGCGTTCGAGTACCTCGACGCCGTACCCTGCGCTCGCCGCCGCGTCGCGTATCTCCTCAACCGCCCCATCGAACAGGTCGTCCTCGTGGCGTATGTCGTAGTAGTGGATGACCGCACCGCTTCGTGCCGCTTCGCACGCCGCGTCTAGGAACTCGTCCGCCGTATGCGGCAGGTTCATGTAGATCCTGTCCGCGCCGCCCTCAGATGCGACGCGTTCGGCAACGTCGCGCGCGTCCTCGTTGTACGCGACGACTCGGTCGTCG
>JBKHFQ010000050.1:0-7802 GCA_046540135.1 Halobacteriales archaeon | reverse complement strand
GGTCTGGTCATCGGAAAGCACGGTTCGACGTTACGCGAAATCACGAAGGCGACGGGATGGACGCCCGACGTGGTGCGTACGCCTCCCATAGAGTCGTCCACGGTCGACAACATACGTCGCTACCTCGCGCAGGAGAGCGACGAAAGGAAGGAGTTTCTGCGCAAGACCGGACGGCGTATCCACCGCGAGGAGACGAGCGACGACGAATGGGTACGCGTTACGGCGCTCGGATGCGCCCGCGAGGTGGGACGCGCCGCGTTCCTTCTCTCGACGCCTGAGACGCGCGTACTCATCGACTGCGGCGACAAGCCGGGTACGGACGAGACGCCGTACCTGCAGGCTCCCGAAGCCAACCCTCTTCAGTCCATCGACGCCGTCGTGTTAACGCACGCACATCTCGACCACTCGGCGCTCGTACCTCTGCTGTACAAGTACGGCTATGACGGTCCTATCTACACGACGCCGCCGACGCGCGACCTGATGTCGTTGCTCACGGTCGACTACCTCGACGTTGCGGCGAAGCAGGGGCGGACGCCGCCGTACGACTCCGAGATGGTGCGCGAGGCGATAAAGCACACCATAACGCTCGACTACGAGGAGGTCACCGACATCGCCCCCGATATCAAGCTGACGTTCCACAACGCGGGACACATACTCGGTAGCGCCGTCGTACATTTCCACATCGGCGACGGTCTGTACAACGTCGGATTCTCGGGCGACATACACTACGACGAGACGCGTCTGTTCAACGGCGCTGTTAACGACTTCCCGCGTCTCGAAACCCTGTTCCTCGAATCGACCTACGGCGGAAGGAACGATACGCAACCGTCGCAGGATGAGGCGGAGAAGAAGCTCATCAAGGTCATACGTAAGACGCACGACGAGGGCGGAAAGGTTCTCATACCCGCGTTCGCCGTCGGGCGTTCGCAGGAGATGATGATAGTGCTTGAAGAGGCGATGCGTAAAGGACGTATCCCGGAGATGCCCGTCTACCTCGACGGCATGATATGGGAGGCGACGGCGATACATACGGCGCATCCTGAGTACCTTAACGACGACCTGCGCGACCGCATCTTCCACGAGGACGAGAATCCGTTCCTTGCCGACTGCTTCCAGCAGGTTGACGAAGGTACGGAGCAGAGACAGGAGATACGCGACGGCGACCCTGCCATCGTCCTCGCGACGAACGGCATGATGGCAGGCGGTCCCGTAATGGAGCATCTCGAAATGCTCGCACCCGACCCTGAGAACTCGCTCGCCTTCGTCGGCTATCAGGCGGAAGGCACGACGGGCGCGCGCATCGAGTCGGGGCGCGACGAGGTACGCGTGCCGTCCGAGAACGGACGTTCGGAGACGGTGCGCATAAACATGAACGTCTACAGCGTCGATGGCTTCTCCGGACACGGCGACAGAGACGAACTCATAAGCTTCGTAGACGAGATGAACCCGCGCCCTGAGAAAATCTTCACCGTCCACGGAGACGAGGGCAAGACGAAGGCGTTGGCGAGCGCGCTGTACCAGAAGTTCAACATGCGCACCATCTCGCCGATGAACCTCGAAACCCACCGTTTCATCTGATGCGCGTATCACGCGACACCGTTGACGAACTCGACGCGTACGTAGACGAAAAACTCGACAGTATCGTCGCTCTCGTCAACGACGCACGTGACCGTCTCGGCGAGGCGTTCGACGAGGACGTTCGGCGCGTCTCCGCCGACGATGTCCGCGACGAGTTCGACGACTTCCTCGAAGATGGTGACGCCGCGCTAAACGCCGCCGCGCTCTACCGTGTCGGTGTCGGATTGGAGGTACGCAACGACTACGCCGGCTTCGTCGTTGACGAAATCGTGGGGCGCAACCTCGCCGCGGTCGTCGCCGGAAACGACCCCGACCGCACGCTCGCTGAGGCTACGTTCCACTACGTTGACGTTCACACCGACGAAGTTCTCGAAGAGACGACCGCCGGAGAGGACGACGTTCTCGCGGGTCTCGCCGCGGGCGTGCAGGTGCGTCTACCGGGCTGGGACTGGCAGGAAGAAGGGTTTTAGCCGTCGTTCGCGTCCCGGACGCCACGCACCGTCTCGCGCAGAGCGTCGACGCCCTTCTCGTGCGCCGCGTCGCCGACGACGACGCAGTCGGCATGTCGCGCCGCCTCCTTCGCGCGTTCGTAGCCGTCGACACCTCCTCCGTAGAACACCGTGGCGTCATCGACGGCGTCGGAGACAGCACCGACGACCTCCATGTCGCCGAACGTACCCGAGTACTCGACGTAGACGACGGGTAGGTCGAAAAGACCGTCGGCGACCTCGGCGTACCCCGCCGCCTCGTCGGGTTCGAGCGACGTATCCGCGCCCGTGAGCCGTCCGACGGCGCTGTCGGGGTTCATGACGATGTAGCCCTCGCCGATCACCCGCGACCAGTCGACATCGTTCGTACGCGCCCACTCCTTGTGTATCCCGACAACCCAGTCGACGGAGTCGGCGTTCAGGACCGTAGGGACGAGCAAAGCGTCGCCCGCACCCACGGCGCTCGCGGGGTTCGATGGCTCTACGGCGACCGGTATGTCCGCTTCGATAGACGACAGAAGCGACAGAACCTTGTCGCGCGTCACGCCCTGTGTCCCGCCGACTACGACGGCGTCGGTTCCCGACTCGGCGACACCTCGTGCCTTCTCTTCCGACATGCCCTTGTCGGGGTCTACCTTGGTGACGTGGCTCCAGCCGGCGGGTTCGACCATGGACGAAACAGGGGGCGCGACGACAAAAGACTGCCCATGCGCGTTTCGTTAGGCGTCGAACTCAGAGGAAACGCGTGGTGACCGTCCGCGCCGCCCACGATAACTTACGTGCCGACGCCTTGAGGTAGTGGTACGCGCTCCGCGTCAAGGGGGCACGTCTTCCGTGTATAGCCGTATCGCCGTTCTTTACCGCCGTCACCACGTCGTCCGCGGTCACGTTGTCACGTTCCCTGTCGACCTCGATTTCGGTGTAAGCGCGCCCCAGAGTCGTTATCGAGTGGGCGTCGCTCCCGCCGAGACGCGGGTAGCCGTGGCGGTACGCGAAGGCGCGCGCCCGTCTGTTCCTGTACCCTGTGAACAGCCAAGCGTTGTAGACCTCGATGCCGTCGCAGTCGACGATACGTTTCTTCTTTACCCCGTGCCGCGTCACCTGAAACGGATGCGGTACGACCGCGACGCCGCCGAGTTCGCGCACGCGCTCGACCGTGTCGGCGAAGGGCTGACGCTTCGGCGGCTTCTCCTCCACGCCGAGCGCGAGAAGGTGACCGTGCGACGTAGAGACCTCGACGCCCGGCACGCCCACGAGACCGTACTCGGATGCCGTCTCGGCGGCGCGTAACGAAGCGTCTATCTCGTCGTGGTCTGTGATAACGACGCCGTCCAAGCCGATGTCGGCGGCATGTTCGAGGATTATTTCAACAGGCTCCTTTCCGTCGTAAGACTCCTCCGAATGCACATGAGGGTCGATTCTTAGCGTCGTCATACGCCCCCGTCGACGAGGCTATCCTTCTCATCGCGCGACAGACTCTTTATCTCCGCCTCCCTGCTCATCGCATCGCCGCGGTCGTCGAAACGTTCGGTGTGAACGACCTCAACGGGCGTACGTCCGCGCGTGTACTTGGCACCCTCGCCCGCGTTGTGTTCTTCGATACGGCGCTCAATATCGGTGGTGTACCCGGTGTACAGCGTCCCGTCGGAGCACTCTACGACGTAGACGTAGTGCATTCAGGCTTCCTCTGACCCGCCGTCTTCGCGACCTACTTCGTCTTCTTTCCGGTCACCTTCTTCTCCGTCTCCTCCGTCGTCCTCGAAAGCATCGTTGAACGCGTCGAGAGCTTTGTCCACCTCATCGACTATCTCACGTCCAAGGTCGTCGGCTCCCTCGCTCGTCTCGTCCTCGGTTGTTCCGGATTCTTTCCTCTCCCCGTCAGCGGCTTCGGTAGCCTTCGTCTGTTCCGCCGAACCCGAAGCCTTGTACCTCGCAAGCCGTTCCTCTATCTCGGCGATGACCTCGACGGGCTTCCCCGACGTTACTATCCTGACGACCTGACCGTCCGACATACGTATCTTGAGAAACGGTGCCTCGTAGTCGACCGACGCGACCTGGTCGTAGTAGAGTTCCTTGGTGCTGTTGCTGATGTCTTCTTCGCGTGTCACCATGTCTACTGTCGAGTCGTGATGGAGCGACAGCGACGAGTCGCCTATGAGGAGGTTGGTGGCGTGGTACTTCTTCGCCGAACTCACGAGAGACATTGTATCCTCCCCGTGTGTGAACGTGTGGAAACCTTCGTCCCCTGCGTTGAGAAGCCGCCTCCCCTCCTCCTCGACTTTGTCCACGAACCGACGGTAGATATCCCCGTATCCCGAGTTCACGCCGTAGACGCCCCCGACCCAGAGTACACCGCCGAACGCCGCGCCTGCGAGCGACCAGAGGGCGAGCGAGGCTACGCCGCTACCGACGACCACGGTGGGTTCGCGCGATGGCTCGACACCAACGAGAGAACCGATGTTGAGAACGAACTCCGCCGCGAACCGCGCCCAGTTGTCGCCTACACCCACGGCTTCGAGCGAACCCATGACACGTCCCGGTCCGACGACGTGGAAGACGATGAAGGCGAAGACGGTGCTCACGAAACCCGTCCTGCGAAGCCATCCCGAAAACACACCTAACGACACAACGACGACGCCTACGGCGGTCGTGGCGGGACCCACAGCGCCCGCTGAGTATCCCGCGAGGACCCCGACGACGGCACCGAGGCTTCCGACTACGAGAGGTTTCCAGCCCGCCCACCAGAGCGCGTTGGTCGCCTTATCCTTCGCGGTCATTCTTCGCCCTAACTTGGCGGAAGCGACATATAAGCTTCCCGCCGCGGGTTCTATAAGTCGTCGGTTCTTGTCTGCCCTATGGTTGAACCGTCCGGGACGAACGTTGAGGGCGAGTCACCCGTAACCGGAGACGTTGAGGAGACTGACGAGGCGACGAAGCACGGCGACGATGTCGAACTTGAACGTACCATCGGTCTGACGGGTGCGGTGGCTATCGGTGTAGGCACGATGATAGGCGCGGGAATCTTCGTCTTTCCGGGTATCGCCGCCGGGCGTGCCGGACCAGCCGCCTCGGCGTCGTTCGCAATCGGGGCTGTCGTCGCTCTGCTCGTCGCCCTTCCCGCCTCCGAACTCGCCACCGCGATGCCGCGCTCCGGCGGCGGCTACTACTTCATCTCGCGCGGCATGGGGACTTTCGCCGGGACCGTCGTCGGAATAGGTCTCTGGCTCGGTCTCGTCTTCGCGTCGGCGTTCTACCTCGTCGGCTTCGGGGAGTACCTCGCCGTCCTCGTCGGCGTCGACTCGTCGGGGTTTGTCATAGGCTCCGGCGTCGTCGCTGGCGTCATACTTACGGTTGTCAGCCTCACCGGGACCGAGAACGCCGCCAAGATACAGAACGTCGTCGTAGCCATCCTTCTTTCCGTGCTTGTCAGTTTCCTCGCGTACGGCATCGTCGTCGCCCTTGGTCCCTTCGGCTCAGGAACGGTTCCTGAGAGGTATGCTCCCTTTGGGTACGCCCCTGTCCTGTCGACAGCGGCTCTCGTCTTTACCTCCTACCTCGGATTCGCGCAGATAGCGACCGTCGCGGGCGAGATTAAGAATCCCTCGCGCAACCTCCCTCTCGGTATGGTTGGTAGCGTGCTCGCGGTCGGGATAATGTACGTCACTACGGTCTTCGTCGCAACCTCTACAGTAGGTAGCAGGACGTTACGCGGATACGGCGAGACGGCTATCGTGGAGGTCGCACGCGAACTACTCGGAACGCCGGGCGCTCTCGCTATCGTCGGGGCGGGGCTTCTCGCCACGGTTTCGAGTGCCAACGCGTCCGTACTCGCTTCGTCGCGCGCCGTCTACGCACTCTCGCGCGATGCCCTCCTACCGAGACGCGCCGCTGACGTTAACCTGCGTTACGGAACACCGCATATCGCACTCGCTCTCGCGGGTGGACCCGTCGTCGTGCTCGCCTCGACGGGACGTGTCGAGGTTCTCGCCGAGGTTGCGTCGTTCCTACATCTCGTCATGTACGGTCTCATCTGCTTCGCGCTCATAGCGTTACGCAGGTCGCCGCCCGACTGGTACGAACCCCGGTTCCGTACCCCGCTCTACCCCGTCGTGCCTCTCGTCGGCGGCGTGGCGAGCTTCGCGTTAATCTACTACATGCAGACGGCGTCGAAGGTGGTCGGCTTCCTCATCATGGTCGCCGCCGGAGGATGGTGCTTCTACTACGCCGACGATGTCTCCCTAAGGGGGGCTGTCTGATGACCCGCGTTCTTGTACCCCTCGCTGTCCTCGAAGGCGAGACGGTATCGTCCGGTGTCGTCGACTCTCTGTCGAACGCCGAGGTCGTCCTTCTCGGCGTTCACGTCGTCCCCGAACAGACACCGCCCGGTCAGGCGCGTATGAGCTTCGAGGACCGTGCCGAGGACCTGCTCGAAGAGACGGCGACCGAGTTCGAGGACGCAGGCGTGTCAGTCGACACCGTTCTCGTCTTCACACACGACCGCGCCGAGACGGTTGCGCGCGTCGCCGATGAACGCGGATGCGACGCCGTCGTGTCGAACCAGTCCTCACACGACTCCGGCAAGGTTCTCGTTCCGCTTCTCCCGACCGACCTCGACGGCGACGAGAAGCTTGCAGACACCGTCTTCTCTCTCGTTGAGGGGCGCGATGTCACGGTCGATGTCATCGTCTTCGCCGAGGATGCGGACGACGCCCGCGCCGAGTGCGTCGTGGACATCATCGTCGAGCGCGGTCTAACACCCGACTCCGCGGCGTACGGTTCGCGGGCGACCGACACCCCGGTCGTATCCGTCGGAGAGGAAGCCGTTGACTACGACCTCGTCGTGATGCGTAACGAGTTCTCGCTAGTCGACCTCGTGCTAGGTGACAAGCCCCGACGTGTCGCCGAAGCGTCGCTCACACCGGTAGTCGGAGTCCTACGGGAATCCGCGGAAGATATTTCAGACACCACCTAGAACGAAGCCCATGACCTGGTTTCCAACCCTCGACTGGTTCAAAGAGTACGCGACAGCCATAAACGCAAACGATACCTTCCGCGAGACAGCGGAGGGCTGGGGCGACGGATTCAACGGTAGCTTTCTTTTCCACGTACAGGACATACCCATCGACGAACACACGATAAACGAGCTACCCGACGAACTTCTGCTTCTGCGCCGTATGCCCGACGAAGTCTGGGAAGACGTACCCGACGGAATCGAGCGACAGCTCCTTGAACAGGAGGGCGACAGACCCGTCCACGAGGTCTTCGACCATATAGGCGAGGAGACCCGTGCCGAACTTCCTGACTGGCTCCGCGACGTTCTCGAAGAGGCTGAGGAACTGTTCGCCTCCTACCCGACCTACGACGACGTTCCGGAGATGCTGTCGGACGACCTGCGCGACGTGCTCCCCGAACATCTCGAAAACCTGCTTGGTCAGCTTGAGGAGTACGTCGACGATGAAGGCAACGTCTACGCGTTCCTCCAGATGGAGGGGGGACGTTGCACCGGTGTCGGAGCATCCGATACCCCTGAAGAGTACGACGCGGGTTACGTCCTCCGTGGCGGATACGACGCGTGGGAGGAGTTCGTGCGCAACGACGACGACATAATCACGACCGTCATGCGCGGCGACCTCGAACCCCGTGGTGACATGACGTTTCTCCTCGAACACACGGATGCGTTCGTCGAAATGGGGGCTACGGTTGACGACGTAGAGACCGACTACCTGTTCTCGGAGG